>NZ_JBHWJJ010000019.1:0-92125 GCF_042732005.1 Streptomyces sp. NPDC059851
TTCCTGACCGACAGTGTCCTCCGTGTCGCCCGGGGCGTTGGGAGGCAACGTGTCCGACTCCACCGGCGCCGCAGCCTCCGCGGCCGCAGCCGCCGCGGCCGGAGCCGGGGCGGCCGGAGCCGGAGCTGGGGCGGCCGGGGCCGGAGCGGCGGCCGGAGCCGGAGCTGGGGCGGCCGGGGCCGGAGCGGCGGCCGGAGCAGCGCCCGCGACGCCGATGACGGCCAGACGGGCGCCGACCTCGGCGGTCTCGTCCTCGCCGACCAGGATCTCCAGCAGCGTGCCGGAGACCGGCGCGGGGATCTCGGTGTCGACCTTGTCGGTGGAGACCTCGAGCAGCGGCTCGTCGGCCTCGACCGTCTCGCCGACGGCCTTCAGCCAGCGGGTGACGGTGCCCTCGGTGACGGACTCGCCCAGGGCGGGCAGTACGACGTCGGTGCCGGACGCGGCAGGAGCTGCGGCGGCAGGGGCCTCGGCCACCGGGGCCGGGGCAGCGGCAGGCGCCTCGGCGACCGGCGCCGGGGCGGCGGCCGTCTCGGCAGCCGGGGCGGGGGCCTCGGCGGGGGCGCCGGAGCCGTCGTCGATGACGGCCAGCTCGACGCCGACCTCGACGGTCTCGTCCTCGGCGACCTTGATGGAGGCCAGGATGCCGGCCACGGGGGAGGGGATCTCGGTGTCGACCTTGTCGGTCGAGACCTCGAGCAGCGGCTCGTCGGCCTCGACGCGCTCGCCCTCGGCCTTCAGCCAGCGGGTGACAGTGCCCTCGGTGACGCTCTCGCCGAGCGCCGGAAGGGTTACGGAAACCGCCATGGTTTCAGTTGCTCCTTACGAATGTGCGGTAGTGGTCGTCGCGCCCGTGACTGAATTAGTCGTGTGCGTGCAGCGGCTTGCCGGCCAGGGCCAGGTGGGCCTCGCCGAGCGCCTCGTTCTGGGTCGGGTGCGCGTGGATGAGCTGCGCGACCTCGGCCGGCAGGGCTTCCCAGTTGTAGATCAGCTGGGCCTCGCCGACCTGCTCGCCCATCCGGTCACCGACCATGTGGACGCCGACCACGGCACCGTCCTTGACCTGGACGAGCTTGATCTCGCCCGCGGTCTTCAGGATCTTGCTCTTGCCGTTGCCCGCCAGGTTGTACTTCAGGGCCACGACCTTGTCCGCACCGTAGATCTCCTTGGCCTTGGCCTCGGTGATGCCGACGGAGGCGACCTCGGGGTGGCAGTAGGTCACGCGCGGCACGCCGTCGTAGTCGATCGGAACGACCTTCAGGCCGGCCAGGCGCTCCGCAACCAGGATGCCCTCGGCGAAGCCGACGTGCGCGAGCTGCAGGGTCGGGACGAGGTCACCGACGGCCGAGATGGTCGGGACGTTGGTCTGCATGTACTCGTCGACCAGGACGTAGCCGCGGTCCATCGCGACGCCCTGCTCCTCGTAGCCCAGGCCCTGGGAGACCGGGCCGCGGCCGATGGCGACCAGCAGCACCTCGGCCTCGAAGGTCTTGCCGTCGGCCAGGGTGACCCGCACGCCGTTCTCGGTGTACTCGGCCTTGTCGAAGAAGGTGCCGAGGTTGAACTTGATGCCGCGCTTGCGGAAGGAGCGCTCCAGGATCTTGGAGCTGTTCTCGTCCTCGACCGGGACGAGGTGCTTCAGGCCCTCGATGATGGTGACGTCGGTGCCGAACGACTTCCACGCCGAGGCGAACTCGACGCCGATCACGCCGCCGCCCAGGATGATCGCCGATTCCGGGACGCGGTCCAGGACCAGCGCGTGGTCGGAGGAGATGATCCGGTTGCCGTCGATGGTCAGGCCCGGGAGGGACTTCGGTACGGAGCCGGTCGCCAGCAGGACGTGGCGGCCCTGGATGCGCTGCCCGTTCACGTCGACGGAGGTCGGGGAGGACAGGCGTCCCTCACCCTCGATGTAGGTCACCTTGCGGGAGGCGACCAGGCCCTGCAGGCCCTTGTACAGGCCGGCGATCACGTCGTCCTTGTACTTGTGGACACCGGCGATGTCGATGCCCTCGAAGGAGGCCTTGACACCGAACTGCGCGGCCTCGCGCGCCTGGTCCGCGATCTCGCCCGCGTGCAGCAGAGCCTTGGTGGGGATGCAGCCGTTGTGCAGGCAGGTGCCGCCGAGCTTGTTCTTCTCGATCAGGGCAACGTCCAGACCCAGCTGGGAAGCGCGCAGAGCCGCGGCGTAACCGCCACTGCCACCGCCGAGGATCACTAGGTCGAAAACGGTGCTGGCGTCGTTCGCCACGTCACGTCCTCCATGCATGTGCGCCGGGCACCGGTCCTCTGTGACCGGGCGGCGGCTGGTGTTCGGCCGCTTGTTTCTTCGGCCCTGTGGTGGGCCCTGTCCTGCCGAGAACCCATCTTCGCATTTGTCGCGGGAACGCGGGACGCCGGGCCCGGACTGTGGCAGGTCGTTCTGCCGGAAAGGGGGTTACCGAAGCGTAGAAACCTACGGATTTCGTTGTGGGTGAACACCCGGCCCCTTGATCGGTTGCTCTAGGGGCCGGGTGTGCGTCGTGCATCACATGTCAGGTGTCACACCGCGCCTGTGGGTGCGGGGCGTTCAGCCCAGGTCGCCGGTGGCCGTCCGCTCGGCCAGCCGAACCAGGGTGCGCACGGCCGAACCGGTGCCGCCCTTGGGGGTGTAGCCGTACGGGGCGCCCTCGTGGAAGGCCGGGCCCGCGATGTCCAGGTGGGCCCAGGTGATGCCGTCGCCGATGAACTCCTGGAGGAAGAGGCCGGCCACCAGGCCGCCGCCCATGCGCTCGCCCATGTTGGCGATGTCGGCGGTGGGGGAGTCCATGCCCTTGCGCAGGTCGGCCGGGAGCGGCATCGGCCAGGAGGCCTCGCCGACCTCCTCGGCGATCTCGTGGACCGACGTGCGGAAGGCGTCGTCGTTGGCCATGATCCCGAAGGTGCGGTTGCCCAGGGCCAGGACCATCGCGCCGGTCAGGGTGGCGACGTCGACGATCGCGTCCGGGTCGTCCTCGGAGGCCTTGGTCAGGGCGTCGGCCAGGACGAGCCGGCCCTCCGCGTCGGTGTTGAGGACCTCGACGGTCTTGCCGCTGTACATGCGCAGCACGTCGCCGGGGCGGGTGGCGGAGCCGGACGGCATGTTCTCGGCGAGCGCGAGCCAGCCGGTGACGTTGACGGCCAGGCCGAGGCGGGCCACGGCGACGACGGCTGCGAACACGGCGGCGGCGCCGGACATGTCGCACTTCATGGTCTCGTTGTGGCCGGCCGGCTTCAGGGAGATGCCGCCCGAGTCGTACGTGATGCCCTTGCCGACGAAGGCGAGGTGCTTCTCCGCGTCCGGGTGGGTGTAGACGATCTTCACCAGGCGCGGCGGGTTCTCGGAGCCCTTGCCGACGCCGATGATGCCGCCGTAGCCGCCCTTGACCAGCGCCTTCTCGTCCAGGACCTGGACCTTGAGGCCGTGCTCCTTGCCGGTCGCCGAGGCGATGGAGGCGAAGGAGGCGGGGGTGAGGTCGTTCGGCGGGGTGTTGATCAGGTCGCGGGCGGTGTTGACCTCGGACGCGACGACGGCGGCGCGTTCGGCCGCGGCCTTGTGCTCCTTGTCGCGCGGCTTGGCACCCAGCAGGGCCACCTCGGCGAGCGGGAGCTTCGGGCCGCCGTTCTTGGCGCCCTTCTTCTCGCCGCCCTGGTAGGCGGTGAAGGCGTAGGCACCCAGCAGCGCGCCCTCGGCGACCGCGGTGACGGCGGAGGCGTCCTCCAGGGGGAGCGCGAACGCGGCCTTCTTGCTGCCGTGCAGGGCGCGGGCGGCGGCGCCGGCGGCACGGCGCAGCGCCTCCTCGTCGTAGGACTCCTCGCCGCCCGGCACCGGGCCGAGGCCGACCGCCAGCACGACCGGGACCTTGAGGCCGTCCGGCGCCGGCAGCTTGGTGGTCTCGCCTTCGGCGCCGGAGGCGCCCAGGGCGTCGAGCACGGCGGCGAGCTTCCCGTCGTAGGCGTTGTCCACGGCCTCGGCGCCCGGGGCCACGACGGGGCCCTTCGGGCCCTTCGCGACGCCGACCACGAGGGCGTCGGCGCGCAGCGTCGCCGCGCCGGCAGTGCTGAGAGTCAGAGCAGTCACGGTGGTGAAGTCTCGCTTCCGTTTGTGTTGTGGGCCGAGTGGGTGGGACGGCCATCCGGAGCGATCGTATTCCGGCCCGACGGCTGCCAGAAATGAGCCTACGCGTAGCGGCCAGACCGTACGCCATTCCCAGGTTTGGCAAGTTGTTCGACTCGGCCGCTCGAAGGTTCACCCATCTGTGGTCTTCGTTCCAGGTTTGCCCGTTAGACCTGACGAGGTCCGAGAGACTCGAGCCACTCTCGCAAGGGGACGCGGGGTCCCTTTGCATGATTTCCACAGAGCCTCCTCGGCCCGGCCTACCGCCAAGGGCCGTAGTCGAGTGGTGCCTGCGGGGGGAAAGGCCGAAATGGTCAACAAAAACCGGATGAACAGGGTTGCGGCCGCAATGGCAGTCGCAGCACTGGTATCCGTGGCATTGCCCGGCGCGTCCGCCCAGGCGGCGGCCGCCACACCGCGGATCGACCTGAAAGTCCTCGTCGTCGACGACGGCGGCAGCTCGGTCGAGGCGATCACCGCCGAGCTCCGCGACACCGGAGTGCCCTACACCCGCGTCGAGCTGGGTAGCAGCAGCCGTCCGGTGATCGACGCCGCGTTCCTCAGCGAACCCTCCGACAGTGCGACCGGCCGGCCGCGGGCGAAGTACCAGGGCGTCGTGCTGCCGAACGAGAACCCGTTCGGGGAGGGCTCGGCCGAGATGGCGGCGCTCACCGCGTACGAGACCGCGTACGGGATCCGCCAGGTCGACGCCTACACCTGGGCGCACCCGGGCGTGGGCCTGGAGTACACCGACAACGGGGGCTACAGCGGACAGCTCGACGGCGTCCAGGCGGCCGTCACGGACGCGGGCAGGGCCGGCCCCTTCGGCTACCTCGGCGGCCAGGTCGCCTTCGAGGACAACTCCGCCCTGATCCCCGAGAGTTACGGCTTCATGGGCAAGCCGCGGGCGGGCTACACCAGCTACGTCGACGCACCCGTCGGCTCCGGTGGCCGGGCCTCGCTGGTGGGCGAGTACACGCACGACGGCCGCAGCGAACTGGTCGTCACCTTCGGCTACAACCAGTACCAGCAGCAGTTCCGGCTGCTCGCCCGCGGCATCGTCGACTGGCTGACCCAGGGCGTCCACCTCGGCCAGAGCCGCAGCTGGTTCGCCGTCCACGTCGACGACGTCTTCGCCCCCGACGCCCGCTGGAACACGCAGCTCAACTGCACCCCCGGCGACTACGCCTGCCCGGGCGGCGAGGGCAAGGAGAGCACCATCCGGATGACCGCCGCCGACGCCCAGTACGCGGCGCAGTGGCAGCAGAACAAGGACTTCAAGCTCGACATGCTCTTCAACGGCGGCGCCGGCGAGGAGTGGAAGGCGGAGAACGGCGGCACCGACGCCCTCACCGCACAGCTCGTCGCGGACCGGGCCAAGTACCGCTGGCTCAACCACACCTACACCCACCCGTTCCTCGGCTGCACCCAGGACACCAGTACCGTGCCGTGGACCTGCACGAAGGACGCCAGCGGCGCCGTCAACTGGATGAGCCGCGCCGAGATCTCCGCCCAGATCCGCGACAACGTCAACTGGGCCGCGTCCAAGGGCATCGCCCTCGACCGCACCGAACTCGTCACCGGCGAGCACTCCGGCCTCAAGACCCTCCCGCAGCAGCCGCAGGACAACCCCAACCTCGCGGGCGCGCTCGCCGACAACGGCGTCAAGTGGGTCGGCAGCGACAACTCGCGCGAGCCGGCGCAGCGTTCGGTCGGATCCGCCCTGACCGTCCCCCGCCACCCGATGAACGTGTACTACAACACGGGCACCAACGCGGAAATGGCCGACGAGTACAACTGGATCTACACCAGCCGCGCCCACGGCGGAAGCGGCATCTGCGAGGACAACCCGGCGACCTCCACCTGCCTGCCCGCCCCGCTCGACACCGCCACCGGCTACCTCCAGCACATCGTGCCCGCCGAGGCCCGCACCGCCCTGCGGCACGTCCTGGCCAACGACCCGCGGCCGCACTACGTGCACCAGTCCAACCTCGCCGAGGACCGCACCCTCTACCCCGTGCTCGACCGGGTCCTCGACACGTACCGCACCCTGTACGCGCCCAACACGCCGATCGTGAACCGGAGCATGAAGGAGATCGGCATCGAGCTCGGCCGCCGCGCCGCCTGGGACAAGGCGCTCGCCGCCGGCCGGGTCACCGCGTACCGGATCGGCACCACCGTCACCGTGAAGGCCCCCTCCGGGGTCCTGGCTCCGATCACCGCCCCGAACGGCACCAAGAAGCAGCTCCTGCTGGGCACGAGCGACTTCGGCACCGCCTACGCCGGGAACCGCTCGGCCTGGACCGGCCCCGAGGTCCTCCAGTCGACCGTCACGCTCAAGCTGCCCGGCTGACCCGACGCACACACCGTTTTCCGTCCGGCCGAGCGGGCTCCGACCCCCGCTCGGCCGCATCCCTGCGCGAGCGAGCGCCTCACAACGTCACAGTCCGGGGGGACATACCGCAATGAGCCATGGGCGCCACGTCACCATGCTCACCGAAGGCACGTATCCGCACGTCCACGGGGGAGTCAGCACCTGGTGCGACCAGCTGGTCCGGGGCATGCCGGAGGTCGACTTCAACGTCATAGCCCTGACCGGTACCGGCCGCGAGCCGGTCACCTGGGAGCTGCCGCGCAACGTCTACCGGCACACCGCCGTCCCGCTGTGGGGGCCCGCCCCCGGGCGCGGCCGTGGCCGGGGCCGCGGACCGGCCCTGCGCGGCAAGGCGCTCCGCCGCTTCACCGAGACCTACGAGGCCTTCCTCCTCTCCCTCCTCGGCCCCGCCCCGGCCGGCACCGGCGGCACCGGCACCCCCGCCGGTGCCGCGGGTGCCGGTGCCCCCGGCCACAGCGGGTTCTCCGAGGCCCTGCGGGAATTCGCCGCCCTCGCCCGCTCCGGACGGCTCGCCCCCGCCCTGCGCTCCGAAACGGTCCTGCGCCTGATGATGGCCGTATGGACCCGCCCGGGGCTGGCCACGGCCGCTGCCGCGCCCACCGTCCACGACGCGCTCACCGCCACCGACCTGCTGGAGCACGCCCTGCGCCCGCTGTCCGTGCGGATCCCGCCCGACAGCGTCGCCCACGCCGTCAGCAGCGGCCTCGCCACCCTGCCCGCGCTCGCCGCCAAGTACCTCGACGGGGTGCCCTTCCTGCTCACCGAGCACGGCATCTACCTGCGCGAGCGCTACCTCGGCTACCGCAGGGCCGTCGAGCGCTGGCCCGTCAAGGCCCTCGTCCTCGGCTTCTACCGCGAGCTCAACACCGAGGGCTATCGGAACGCCGACCTGATCACCCCCTGCAACCAGTACAACCGTCGCTGGGAGGAGCGCGGTGGGGCCGCCGCCGACCGGATCCGCACCGTCTACAACGGCGTCGACCCGTACGCCTTCCCCGAGGCCGGCCCCGAGCCCGAGGTACCCACCCTCAGCTGGTGCGGCCGCATCGACCCCATCAAGGACCTCGAAACCCTCATCCGGGCCTACGCGTCCATGCGCGCCGAGCTGCCCGCCCTGCGGCTGCGCCTGTTCGGCCCGGTCCCGGCCGGCTGCGAGGACTACAAGCTCCGTCTGGAGAAGCTCGCCGCCGAACTCGGGGTCGGGGACGGGATCACGTACGAGGGCCGGATCGCGGAGGTCGCCAAGGCGTACGCCGCCGGCAGCATCGTGATGCTGTCCAGCATCAGCGAGGGCTTCCCCTTCAGCATCATCGAGGCCATGTCCTGCGGCCGGACCACCGTCTCCACCGACGTCGGCGGCGTCCGCGAGGCCGTCGGGGACACCGGCCTCGTCGTCCCCCCGCGCGAACCCGAGACCATGGCGCGCGCCGCCCTCGCCCTGCTCCGCGACGACGAACGCCGCGCCGAGCTGGGCCGGCTCTCCCGCAAACGGGTCGTCGAGAAGTTCACCCTCCACCAGTCCGTGGACGGCTTCCGGCACATCTACCGCGAACTCGCCGGCCAGCCCGTCCTCCCCGTCCACGAGGGCGACGACTGGACCCAGCGGCTCGCCGACCCCTGGTACCGGGAGCTCGCGGCCGACGGGAGCCTGTGGTGAGCGGATCCCTCTGGCTGCGCGTCCCCGGCGGGGACACCCTGCCCGCCCTCCCGCGCCCCGGCCGCACCGTGGCGGGGGCCGGGGCACCGGCGGCCGACCCCATGGACGAACTCGCCGAACGCCTCGACCCGTTCCTCGCCGCCGCCGTCCACCCGGACGAGATCGCCGCAGTCCTGGAGTCCGACGGGATGACCGACGAGCACATCCGGCTCACCTACGGCCGCCGCGACTCCTTCGACCTCGCCGAGGAACTGTACGCCCGGGTGCCCCGGGCCTTCCCCGAGCCGCCGGAGCAGCCCGACCCGTGGAAGGTCCCCCTCGCGGCCTGCCTGCTCCGCGGGGTGATCTTCGCCCTCCCCGGCCTCGCCTACGTCCTGGGCGCACCCCTGCTGGAGGGCCCCCCGGACCGGCTCGGACTGCCCGCCGGGACCCTCACCCTGCTCGCCGGCGCCCTCATCGGCTGGGTGTGGGACCAGACCCTGTCCCACCGCGCCTACTCCTGGCTGGGCCTCGGCGACCGGGCCGCCGCCGGGCGGACCCTGCTCGTCGGCGCCCCCACCGGGGCCCTGCTCGGCATCGCCGCCGCGCTCACCGTCCCCGGCGGGCCGCCGTTCAGCTACGCCTTCGCCGCCGGGCAAGCCGTCTACGTGGGGGCCGCCACCGTCCTCCTGGTCCTCGGCCGGGAGCGGCTGCTCATCGCCGCACTCGCGCCGATGGCGGCGGGTGCCGTCCTCGCGCTGTTCACCGACCTGCCGCTGCTGCTGCGGGTCGGCCTGCTCGTGGTGTCCCTGCTGGCCGCCTGCACGCTGGCGGTCCGCGAGCTGCCGCTGGCCGCGGGCGTACGGGCCGCCGCGCGCCGGATCCGCGGGGCGTCGGAGCACCGCCCGGGCCGGTTCCGCGGCTGCGGCGGCGCGGGCGGGCCGGGCGGTCCGGTGCGCTGGCGGATGCTGCGCGGCGCCGAGGAGGAGTACGGGCCGCCCGCGCCGCGTCTCGGCGACTCCGTGCCGTACGGGGTCTTCGGCCTCGGCACCGGCCTGCTGGTGCTGTACGCCGCCCTCGGCGAGGTGCTCGCCGGAGGCCCGGCCGAGGCGGTCGCCGCGCCCTCCGCGGTGGCGCTCACGCTCAGCATGGGCCCCGCCGAGTGGCTGCTCCACCGGTTCCGCAGCGGGAGCCTCGCAGGGCTGCGGGCGGCCCGCTCGCCCCGGCAGTTCCGGCTGCGGATGCTCGGCACGCTGGCCCGCTGCATGGCCGTGTACCTGGTGGTGCTGCTCACCCTCGGCCTGGTGGGCACCCTGTTCTGGCCCGGTGCGCCGGGCATGACCGGGGTGCGGGTCGCCACGCTGCTGCTGCTCGGCGGCGTGATGTGGGCCGGACTGCTGCTCCAGTCCTTCGGGGCGGTCAGGGCCGCCGCCGCGGTCTGCGCCTCGGCCGCCGTCGCGCAGAGCCTGGCCCTGCTGCTGGGGGTGGGGCAGCCGCGGCTGGTGCAGCTGGTCGTGGCGGGCACGGCCGCGGCCGCCCTCGCCGCGCTGGTCTGCGTCCTCCTCGGTCGGGCCACGGCACACCGCTGACGTGCCGCCACTGACCGCCCCGCCGGTGCCGACCGGGACCCGGTGCGACCCCCGTGACCCGTGCGACCCCCGTGACCCGTACGACCCGTCCGAGAACCCGTCCGACCCGTCCGAGAAGAAGGACCTCATGCTGCTGGTGCCGCTCTACGAGCACCCCGACGACCGGCCCGACGACTGGGAGCTGCTGATCCGCTCCGCGGGCCGGCTGCATTCGGTGGTCCTCAACCCGGCCAGCGGGCCGGGCGAGGCCCGCGACGCGCGGTTCGCCGTCGTCGCCGAGCGGCTGCGCGACGCCGGCGTGCCTGTCCTCGGCTACACCGACACCGACTACGGGCGCCGCCCCCACGCCGACGTGGTGCGGGACCTACTGCGCCACCGCGACTGGTACGGCGCCGACGGTGCCTTCCTCGACCAGGCCGCCGCCGAGCCGGCGCAGCTCGGCCACTACGGCCGGCTGGCCGTCGCCGCCCGGGCCGCGGGCGCCCGCACCCTCGTCCTCAACCACGGGATCCACCCGGACCCCGGCTACGCCGAACTCGCCGACCTGCTCGTCACCTTCGAAGGGCCCTGGGACGCCTACCGGGAGGCGGCCGTGCCCTCCTGGACCGCCGACCACCCCGCAGGCCGGTTCTGCCACCTCGTGTACGCCGCCCCGCCGGGCGCGCCCGCCGCCGAGCTGGCCCGGCAGCGGCGGGCCGCGGTGCACTGCGCGGTCCCGGGGACCGGCGCGCACCCGTGGGGCACCCTCCCGAACGCGCTCCGGGACGCCCGGTGACGCCCCCGGCGGCGGGGCGCCCGGTGCGGAAGCGGCCGCTGCGGGGCCGGGGCGTGGCGGCGCTGCTGCTGGTACCGCTGCTGCTCCTGGCTGCCTGCACCGCGGAGCCGGACGGCGGGGAACCGGACCCGGGCCTGGCCCCCGCACCGGAGGGGCGCTGGCAGCCGCGGCCGGGCACCGGCTGGCAGTGGCAGCTCACCGGGAAGCTCGACACCTCCGTGAAGGCGCCCGTGTACGACGTCGACGGATTCACCACGACCGCGGAGCAGGTCGAGACGCTGAAGAAGGCCGGGCGCAGGACCATCTGCTACCTGTCCACCGGGGCCTGGGAGGACTTCCGGCCCGACGCGGCGGCCTTCCCCGAGGAGCTCCTCGGCAAGGGCAACGGCTGGGAGGGCGAGCGCTGGCTGGACATCCGGCGCCGCGCCGAACTGGAGCCGCTGATGGCCAAGCGGTTCGACATGTGCCGGGACAAGGGCTTCGACGCGGTGGAACCGGACAACATGGACGGCTACACCAACGACTCCGGCTTCCCGCTGACCGCCGAGGACCAACTGCTCTACAACCGGTTGATCGCGCGGCTCGCCCACGAGCGGGGCCTCGCGGTCGGACTGAAGAACGACCTGGACCAGATCCCGCAGCTGGTGGGTGACTTCGACTTCGCGGTCAACGAGCAGTGCGCCGAGTACGAGGAGTGCGAGCGGCTGACCCCGTTCATCAAGGCGGGGAAGGCCGTCTTCCACGTCGAGTACGAGCTTCCCACGAGCCGGTTCTGCGGTCTCGCGCGCAAGCTGAAGCTCAGCTCGATGCAGAAGGAGTACGAGCTGGGGGCCTGGCGCAAGACCTGCTGAGCCCCCGGCTCCCCCGCTCCTCCCGCTCCCCGCGGTCGCGCCAGTCAATTCACCGGCAGGATGACGTGCACCCGGTAGCCGCCGCCGTAGCGGGGCCCGGCGAAGCAGGAGCCACCCAGGGCGCCGGCCCGCTCCCGCATCCCCAGCAGCCCGTGGCCGCCGCCCGGGGCGGACGCCGCGGCCGCGGGATCCGGGCTGTCGCCGCCGTCGTCGAGGACGGTGACCTCGGCCGAGGCACCGACCCGAACCACGCTGACCTCGGCGCTGGCGCCGCGACCCGCGTGCTTGCGCACGTTGGTCAGAGCCTCCTGGATGACCCGGTACGCCGCCAGGTCCACGGCGGCCGGCAGCGCCCCGCCGTTCCCGTCCAGCTCCACCATCACCTTCACCGGCAGCCCGGCGTGCCGGAAGGTGTCCACCAGCTCGTCGAGCCGGGCCAGCCCCGGGGCGGGCTCGGTGGGCGCCTCCGGGTCGCCGGACTGGCGCAGCAGGCCGACCGTGGCCCGCAGCTCGTTCAGCGCCGAGCGGCTGGCGTCCCGTACGTGGGCCAGGGCTTCCTTGGCCTGGTCGGGACGCTTGTCCATGACGTGCGCGGCGACCCCTGCCTGCACGTTGACCAGGGCGATGTGGTGGGCGACGACGTCGTGCAGGTCGCGGGCGATCCGCAGCCGCTCTTCGGCGACCCGCCGCCGGGCCTCCTCCTCCCGGGTCCGCTCGGCCCGCTCGGCCCGCTCCCGGATGGCGTCGACGAAGGCCCGCCGGCTGCGGACCGCGTCGCCGCCGGCCGCGGCCATCCCGGTCCAGGCGAACATGCCGATGTTCTCCTGCGAGTACCAGGGCAGCGGGCCAGCGGCCAGCATGGCCACTCCGGTCAGGCCCGCCATGGTGAGCAGGCCGACCCGCCAGGTCGTGGGCCGGTCGGTGCGGGAGGCCAGCGTGTACAGGGCGATCACGGCGGCCATGGCGACGGGCGCCCGGGGCTCGCCGGAGACGAGCTCCACCACGGACAGGCCGAGGGTCGCCGCGAGCACCGCGCGGGTGCGCGACCGGCGGAAGACGAGGGCCGCCGCGGCCAGCAGCATCAGCACCAGGGAGAGCGGCTCGGGGGTGCGGGTGCCGAAGGTCGGCCCGTCCGGGCCGCGCGGCTCGACGAAGGAGCCGAGGACCATCGCGACGAGCGCCCCGAGCGCGAGCACGGCGTCGGTGGCCAGCGGATGGGCCCGCAGCCACTTCCGGGTGGCGGGGAACGGCCCGAGGTCTGTCGTCACCCCGATACGGTACGGCCTGCTCCGTCAGGGGCGGTCCGTCGGGCGGGAGCGGGAGCGGGGGCGGCAGGGCGGGGCGGGACGGGGTCAGCGGTGGGGTGGTGCGGCCGCGGGGCCGCGGGCGCCGGCAGGGGCGGCCGCCGTCACAGGGGGACGGCGGTGCGCTGCGGACCCCCGCGCGGTACGGACCAGGCACAGGCCGAGGACGACGGCGAGGCCGACGGCCGCCGCCGACGGGCCGGTGTCGCCCACGACCCGGTCGGACAGCGGCAGGCCGAGGGGATGGTCGGGCCCCAGCGAGCCCCAGCCGGGCGTACGTGGTCCCGGCGAGGGTGGCGACGTAGCCGACGGCCAGGGTGCGCCACCAGCCGATGCAGGTCTCCGCGATGCCGAACACCAGCAGGAGCTGGCCGAGGCCCCCACACGGGCAGGTCGGGGGCGGGGACGAAGAGGGACAGCGGGGTCCGCAGCAGGGCCACGTCAGAAGGGGGCGGCGGCCTTGACCGCCCCGAGGTCCCGGACGGGCCGGAACCCCCAGGACGCGTTCTGGACGATCTGGAAGAGCGTGGTCAGGAAGACGGCCCCCGAGGTCATCGGGAGGGCCCGGAGGCGGTCGCGGACGAGGGCCTCCCGGACGGTCCCGAACAGGGGCCCCACTCACGGCGGGCGAACCGCCGCAGTGGGGTAGCCGTCCACGCCGTCAACGATTGGTCTCCAGATGCCTGCGGTTGAGCCACTTGGGCAGCCCGGGAGCCTCCAGGAAGCCCTCGGCCCGGCCCGCGGCGATGCCGATCCGCAGCAGGTCGGAGCTCTTCTCGAAGAGCATGAACCGCGGTTCCCAGATCGGCCGGTACTTGGCGTTGGCCCGGTAGAGGGACTCGATCTGCCACCAACGGGAGAAGAAGCTCAGCATCGAGCGCCACATGCGGAGCACCGGCCCCGCACCGAGCTTGGACCCCCGTTCGAAGACCGAGCGGAACATGGCGAAGTTGAGCGAGACCTGTGTGACGCCGATCTCCTTGGAGCGTTCCAGGAGTTCGATGACCATGAACTCCATCAGACCGTTCTCGGAGTCGCGGTCACGGCGCATCAGGTCCAGCGACAGGCCCTTGGGGCCCCACGGCACGAAGGACAGCAGCGCCCGCAGGTCGCCGTTGCCGTCGGTGCACTCCAGCATCACGCACTGTCCGTCGGCCGGGTCGCCCAGCCGGCCCAGCGCCATGGAGAAGCCGCGCTCGGTGGCGCCGTCCCGCCAGTCGTCGGCGCGGCGGACCAGCTCGGCCATCTCCTCGGCGGGGATGTCGGCGTGCCGGCGGATGCGGACGCTGTAGCCGGCCCGCTTGACCCGGTTGAACGCCTGCCGGACGGTCCGCATCGCGCGGCCCTCCAGGGTGAACTCGGCGGTCTCGACGATCGCCTCGTCACCCAGCTCCAGGGCGTCCAGGCCGTGCCGTGCGTAGATCTGCCCGGCCTCCTCGCTGGCACCCATCACGGCGGGCACCCAGCCGTGCTCGCGGGCCTCGGCGAGCCACGGGTCGATGGCCCCGGGCCAGGCCTCCGGATCGCCGATCGGGTCGCCGGAAGCCAGGGAGACGCCGCCGACGACGCGGTAGGTGACGGCGGCCTTGCCGGTGGGGGACCAGATGACGGACTTCTCGCGGCGCAGCGCGAAGTAACCGAGGGAGTCGCGGTCGCCCTGCTTGGCCAGCAGCGCGCGCAGCTTCTCCTCGTCCTCCTCGGTGAGCGGGTCCACGGCCCGGCGGGAGCGGAACGCGGCCAGCAGCACCGCGAGCAGCAGCACCATCGACATGACGTTGACGACGACGTCCACCCAGGCGGGGGTGGTGATGGCCGCGTAGTCGCGGGCGTCGGGGTCCAGGGTGATCAGCCGCATCGCGCCGTAGCGCCAGCGGGCGAGGAACGTGGCCTGCGAGGCGTCGGGGTCGGTGTTCGCGGCGCCGACGAGCAGCGCGGCGAGCAGCGAGGTGACCAGCAGGCCGACGGCGGCGACGGCGGTGGCCAGCTTCGGGTTGGAGCGGTCGCCCTTGGCGTAGAACTCCTTGCGGCCCAGCAGCAGGGCGCCGACGAACGCCGCGGTCAGGACGAGCGAGACCCAGTTCTGGGTGTGGTCGCGGAACTCCGGGTAGCAGACGTCGAATTCGCCGCCGGTGCACGGGGCGAAGGCGGCGACGGCGAAGGCCAGCAGGAGCAGTCCGGCCAGCACCAGGTTCAGGATCCACGCGGCACGCTTGCGCCGGCCCATGGTGACGGCGAGGAGCAGCGAGAACAGGCCGGACGCGAAGCCTGCCGTGAGCAGGTAAGGGGTGTAGAAGTCCTCGGTGTTGTGCCGGCGCAGGTCCTGGCCGAGGGAAACCCACACCGCGCTGAGGAAGTTCACGAAGGTGACGGCGCGCAGGTACCAGACCGCGAAGGCGGCGCTGCGGCGGGAGCGGACGGATCCGCGACCGCCGTCGCCCTTCGCGCTGTCCTTGGAACCGTCCTTGGAGCTGTCCTTGGAGCTGTCCTTGGCGTTGTCCCGGCCGGGGGGCTGGCCCGTCTTCGCGGGCTGTCGGCCCTGTTGGTCCTGCCGGTCGTGCTCGGCCTGTCTGGCGTGCGGTGGCTGTGCCGTCTTTGCGGCATTCCGGTCAATATCTGCGCTGGTCAAGCGGGCCTCTCCCATGAAACGCGATCATATGGGGCGCCGCCGACCACGGCTGGCCGGGCCGGGGAGCCGTGGCCGGTCGTGGCCGCGGCTCCCCGGCGCCGTCAGTCCTCCGGCTCCGGCTCGACCCGCTCCGGCAGCTCCGCCGCGAGCGCGGCGGCCGCCTGGACCAGGGGAAGCGCCAGCAATGCCCCGGTTCCCTCCCCTACGGTGACGCCGTGCGAGAGCACAGGGTTGAGTGCCATCCGGTCCAGGGCCTTCGCTTGGCCGGGTTCGCCGCTCGCCTGGCCGGCCAGCCACCAGTCCGGGGAGCGGAACGCGGCCCGCTGGGCCACCAGTCCGCAGGCCGCCGAGACGACCCCGTCGAGGATGACCGGCGTACGGCGGACCGCGCACTGCAGCAGGAAGCCGGTGATCGCGGCGACGTCCGCCCCACCGACGGTCGCGAGCAGGGCCACCTGGTCGCCGAGTACGGGGCGGGCCCGGCGCAGCGAGTCCCGGATCGCCGCGCACTTGCGCATCCAGGTCAGGTCGTCGATGGGCACCCCGCCGCGCCCGGTGACCACGGACGCGTCGGTGCCGCACAGCGCGGCGACGAGCACGGCGGCGACGGTGGTGCCGCCGACGCTCAGGTCCCCGAGGACGACCAGGTCCGTGCCGGAGTCGGCCTCCTCGTCGGCGATCCGCATGCCGAGCCGGATCGCTTCCTCGGCCTCCTCGCGGGTGAGGGCGTCCTCGACGTCGATCCGGCCGCTGCCGCGGCGCACGCGGTGCCGGGCCACGTCCTCGGGCAGCAGGTCGGGGTCGCAGTCCAGTCCCGCGTCCACGATCCGCACCGAAGCCCCGAACCGCCCGGCGAGGATCGGGACGGGGCCGGCCCCGTCGAGTACGGAGCGCACCAGCGCGTGGGCGCTGCCGGCGGCCCGCGCGGAGACCCCGGCGGCGGCGATCCCGTGGTCGGCGGCGAACAGCACGACCCGGGGCCGCTCGATCGGCTTGACCGGAACCCGCCCCTGCGCGGCGGCGAGCCACTCGGCGAGCTCGTCGAGCCGCCCCAGCGCCCCGGCCGGGACGGCCAGCCGCGCACGGCGTTCCTCGGCATCGCGGCGGACGCCGCCGTCGGGGCGCTCGATCAGATCGGAGAAGTCGTCGAGATTCAGCGTGGTCATCTGCCAGAGCGTACAGCCGGTAAGGCCCTGCCCAAGCCCCGTTCCCGGCCCGCCCCCGGCCCCGTTCCCAACCTGCCCCGGCCCCGTTCCCGGCCCGCCCGCGGCCCCGTTCCCGGCCCCGGCGCGGGCCCCGGGCGGCGCCGCCACGGGCTCCGGGTGCGGGGCCGTCGCCGCCCTGCTCGTGGCACCGTCACGGGCCCGGCGCAGCGGTCGCCCGGATCAGTCCTTCAGGACCAGCGCCTGCCCGGCGACCACCAGCAGCACGTGCTCGCTTTCGGCCGCCACCGCAGCGTTCAGCCGCCCCAGTTCGTCGCGGAAGCGGCGGCCCGAAGCGGTGGCGGGGACGATTCCCGAGCCGACCTCGTTGCTGACGGCCACCACCGTGCGGCGGGTCGCCCGCAGGGCCCCCACCAGCTCGGCCATCCGCTCCTGCAGCTCCTTGCGGCCCCGGCCCGCCCAGACGGCGTCGTCCCAGGCGCCCACCCGGTCCATGGCGTCCGTCAGCCACAGCGCCAGGCAGTCGATCAGCAGCGGCGGCCCGCCCTCCGCCAGCAGCGGCGCCAGCTCGCAGGTCTCCACCGTCCGCCAGCTCCCGGGCCGCCGGTCCCGGTGCAAGCCGATCCGGGCCGCCCATTCCGGGTCGCCCTCGCGCGTCCCGGAGGTGGCCACGTAGACCACCTCCGGGAAGCCCGCCAGCCGCCGCTCCGCCTCCAGGGACTTCCCGGAGCGGGCGCCGCCCAGCACCAGCGTCCGCCGCGGCAGGTCCGGCACCGCGTGGTACTCGCCCACGGTCACCGTCGTCCCGTCCGGCACCGCGCGCGCCCCGGCCGCCGCACAGCGCCGCTCCAGCTCGCGCCCCGGAGGGGTGTCGTGGTCCAGGTGCACGGCGATCACGTCCGTGGTGGGCCCGGCCGCGCCGGTGGCCCGGAGCCGGGCCAGCGCCTCCGGCCGGCCCAGCACGTCCGCGAGCACCATGTCGTACGGGCGCTGCGGGAACCCGAGCCCGCCGCGCTCCTGCCCGGCCGGCGCCGCCCCCGGGGGGAGGTACAGCAGTCGGCTGCCGTCGGGGCCGGTCACCTCGTACCCGGTGCCCGGCGCGTCCATCGGCACCGCCCGCACCCGGTGGCCGCTGATCACCGCGAGCTCCCGCCCGTCGGGCACCCGTACGGCCGCGGGCAGCCCGGGCGGCAGCTCCACCGAGGGCCCTTCGTGCGGGTGGGTCAGCAGGACCTGCCGTACGCCGGCCAGCGAGTGCCCGGCGCGGGCCCCGGCCAGGACCGCCCCCGGGGTCAGGTCGAGCAGCACCGCCCCGTCGACGAGCAGGGACGTCGCGGCGCGCGCCCGGGTGCCCACGGAGACCGCGCAGGCGGCGCAGGGACAGCCGGGGCGGGGCAGTCCTTCGGGTGTTCCGGTGCCGAGCAGAGTGAGTTCCACAAGAAGATCCTCCCGCGTCGCCGGGACTGGTGCGCGCCCGGCTAATCTGCGGGCAGACTCAAGGCGAGCAGCGGACGAGCAACGGAGGCGGACATGGCGTGGACGTGGCGGTTCGAGACGGCCGACGGCACCGAGACGACCCCTGCGGTCACCCCGGAGGAGTTCACCACGCAGGGCGATGCGGAATCGTGGATCGGCGAGTACTGGAAGGAACTGCTGGAGGGCGGCACCGAGCGGGTGAAGCTGTCCGACGACAGCGGCACCGAGCTGTACGCGATGAGCCTGCGCGAGGCGCTGGACGCCTGACCCGGTCGACCCAGCCGGACCGACCCGGCCCGATGTGAACGCTCCGCGTGAGCGGCGGGTGCGCCCCGGGTCCCGTCAGGGGCCCGGGGCCTCCTCGTGCCCGGGGCGTCCGGGAGTTGGTGCACGTGTCGTGGTGGGGGTGGTGCAGGGGATACGGGAGTGCGCGGGGGTCAGCCGCGGACGCCGCACAAGTGCAGCAGCGCCGCCACCCCGCGGTAGGGGTCGGTCCGCCCGGCGCGGTCCTCGGCGGCCAGGAGCCGCTCCAGTTCCTCGTCGGGGGGAAGCGTCTCGCCGGCCTCGGTGCCGTCGGTGAAGACGCGCACGCCGTACCAGGTGTGCAGCGGTGCGCCGATCCCCGACAGCGTGGCCGTGAGATCGGACAGCCGGTCGGCCCGCACCTCCAGGCCCAGCCGGTTCGTGTAGTCGACGGTCTCGAACGCGGTCAGGGCGCCCGACCAGTCGCCGTCCAAACCGGGGCGCATCGCGAGCGCGTCGCCGTTGCGCACCAGCAGCGACAGCAGGCCGCCGGGGGCGAGCATCCGGGCCAGCCCGGCCAGCATCGCGTCCGGCTCGGGCACGTACATCAGTACGCCGTGGCACAGGACGATGTCGAAGCTGCCCGGGGTGAAGTGGGCGCCGGTCTCGCGCCCGTCCCCCTCCAGCAGCTCGACCCGGTCCTGGATGCCGGGCGGCTCGGCGTCCAACGCCTGCCGGGCCACGGCCAGCATGCCGGGATCCTGCTCAAGGCCGGTCACCCGGTGCCCGGCGCGGGCGAGCCGCAGCGCCTGGGTGCCCTGACCCATGCCCACGTCGAGGACGCGCAGCCGCTGCCCGACCGGGAAGCGCTGCGCGATCTGCTCATCGACCTGCCGGCCCACGAGTTCCTGACGGACGGCGTTGCGGAGGCCGCCCAGGCCTTCGAGCCACAGCCTGGCGCCCTGTGCGAATCCGTCCCCCGTCCCCCCGGGCCCTCCTGCGCTCAGGGCCGTTCCCCGCGCTTGACCTGCGGCTTCGGCAGGCGCAGGCGGCGCATCTGGAGGGTTCGCATCAGGCCGTAGGCGACGGCGCCGCGACGCGGCTGGTCCGCGAAGCGCTCGTTGAGGGCCTTGCGCAGGCGGAACGCCAGGCCGATGGAGTCGAGGATGATCAGGGCGATCACCGCGAGCCACAGCAGCAGGGCGGCGTTCTGGATCTGCGGCTGCCGGATCATGCTGAGCACGAGGATGATCACGGCCAGCGGCAGGAACATCTCGGCGACCGAGAAGCGGGAGTCGACGAAGTCGCGGACGAAGCGACGCACCGGGCCCTTGTCACGGGCCGGCAGGTAGCGCTCGTCGCCGCTGGCCAGCGCCTCGCGCTGCTTGGCCAGCTCCACGCGGCGCCGTTCTCGGGCCCGTCGGGCGTCCTCCTTGCGGTTGCCGGTGGAGACCACCGCAGCCTTGCGCTGCGACTGGGCCACGGCGCGCTTCGGCGTCGGGCGGCCCTTGGGGGCCTGCGGGTCACGGGGCTTCGAGAGGTCTGCGCTCACCTTGTCGGTGGCGGCGGCCTTCTCTTCCTTGGAGGAACGGCTACCAAACACAAAAACCAAGCGTACGTGGTTGCGCACCGGTACCCCACCCCGTCGGGGAACGATCCGGCAACGGCGGGCGTCTGGACCAGTGCAGGGTTCGTGCAGGGCCCGCCTCGGGGGCCGTCTCCTCCTTCCGCCTGACAGGGGCGGGGGAACAGTCGTCCTGGAGGAGGAGCGCATCCCCTCACGAACAGTGCGGTAATGGAGGCGGGGCCCGTACTGTGGGTTCTGTTGGTGACCTGGAGCGAAGTCCGTCAGAAGGGGGCGCGCGAAGCCCATGAGCGGTGTCATGAAGCGTATGGGGATGATCTTCCGCGCGAAGGCGAACAAGGCCCTTGACCGGGCCGAGGACCCGCGCGAGACCCTCGACTACTCCTACCAGAAGCAGCTGGAGCTGCTCCAGAAGGTGCGTCGCGGCGTCGCGGACGTCGCCACCTCGCGCAAGCGCCTGGAACTGCAGCTCAACCAGCTCCAGACGCAGTCCGCGAAGCTGGAGGACCAGGGCCGCAAGGCGCTGGCGCTCGGCCGCGAGGACCTGGCCCGCGAGGCCCTGTCCCGCCGCGCCTCGCTCCAGCAGCAGGTCAGCGACCTTCAGGTGCAGCACGAGACCCTGCAGGGCGAGGAGGAGAAGCTGACCCTGGCCGCCCAGCGCCTCCAGGCCAAGGTGGACGCCTTCCGTACGAAGAAGGAGACCATCAAGGCCACCTACACCGCGGCCCAGGCGCAGACCCGGATCGCCGAGTCCTTCTCCGGCATCTCGGAAGAGATGAGCGACGTCGGCCTGGCCATCCAGCGGGCCGAGGACAAGACCGCCCAGCTCCAGGCCCGCGCGGGCGCGATCGACGAGCTGCTGGCCTCCGGCGCCCTCGACGACCAGAGCGGCCTCGGCGCCAAGGACGACATCCAGGCCGAGCTGGACCGCCTCTCGGGCGGTACGGACGTGGAGCTGGAGCTCCAGCGGATGAAGGCCGAGCTGGCCGGCGGCCCCTCCGCACAGCAGCAGGCCATCGAGGGCGGCACCCCCGGCAACGCCCAGCAGTCGCAGACCCAGCACCGGTTCGACAAGCAGTAGGACGGGGCCCGTCATGATTGTCCGCATCATGGGGGAAGGTCAGGTGACGGTGGCCGACAGCCACTTCGCCGAGCTCAACGCGCTGGACGACGAGCTGCTGGAGGAGATGGAGGGCGGCGACGAGGCGGGCTTCCGGCGCACGCTGCACGCGCTGCTCGACGCCGTACGGCGGCTCGGCGTCCCGCTGCCCGACGACGCGCTGGAGCCGTCCGAGCTGATCCTGCCCGCGCCCGACGCCTCGCTCGCCGAGGTCCGGGAGATGCTCAGTGACGACGGGCTCATCCCCGGCTGACGACGGGCTCGGCCCGGGGTGACGACGGGCTCGCCCCGGGCCGGCACCCGGCACGGGCGACACCTCAGTGCGGCGGCGGTTCCTTGGGGGCCGCCGCCCGCGCCGCGTCCGGGGTCCCCCCGATGAAGTTCTCGAACCGGCGGCGCTTGGCCGCCCAGCGCCGGTCGTGGTGGAAGGCCCGCAGGGCCGCCTTGGCACGGGCCCGCGGCCGGTTCGCGTAGAACCGCTTCGCGTACGGGGAGCCCGGCCGGGCCAGCCGGACCGCGCCGATGAGCGCCACGAACGGGATGACGACCCCGAAGAGCGCGGTCCGCGCCTTGCCCTTCCACAGGGCGATCAGGGCCAGGAAGAAGCTCCCGGCGGTGTTCATCACCAGCAGGCCGCGGTTCTGCCGCTCGTCCGCCGTCAGGTCGTTGACCCCGAACGGCAGGAACCCGCCCAGCACCAGCGCCACCAGCGCGGCCGTCAGCACCACGATCTCCACGCTCTTGCGGCCCTGCTCGCTCCAGTAGACGTCGTCGAGGTGCAGGATCAGCGCGAACTCGTCCAGGACCAGGCCCGCGCCCAGCCCGAAGAGCACCGCGGAGATCAACGAGCCGACGCCGTGCGCGCCGCTGGCGACGGCCCCGAAGCCCCCGATGATCACGAGGACCACCCCGGGCACCACGTGGTGGACGTGCAGGCCGCCCGGCGTGACGTTCCTGAACGGCCCCCGGCCGGCCCGGATCAAGCGGGTGATGACACGGGTGACCAAGAACGACGTCACGAACGACAGCAGGGCCAGGAGCAGCGGGAGCTTTCCCGGCTCGACGATGTTCCGATACCACCAGTCACCCATGCGCCGGCTCCTCGTCGTGGCAGCTTCGTCGTGGCAGCTTCGTCGCGACAGCTTCCCGTTCGCCCCGTATGCGGCAATTTACCGGCACGGGTGAGCGGGTAGCGTTCGCGCCGATGACAGATACGTACGATGACCAGCCGCCGCCATCGCGCCTGGTCCCGCCCGCCGAGCGGGCCTCGCTGCCCGACGGGATCCGCTTCGCCTTCGGCACGCTCACCGTGCTGCCCGCCCGCATCACCCGCTGGGACCGGCCCGCGGCCCGCACCGGCATGGCCTGCGCGCCGCTCGCCGGCCTCGTCGTCGGCGTGCTCGCCGCCGCCGCGGGCACCCTCCTGCTGGTGCTCGGCGGCGGCCCGCTGCTCGCCGCCGCCGTCACCGTCGCCGTACCGGCCGCCCTGACCCGGGGCCTGCACCTGGACGGCCTCGCCGACACCGCCGACGGGCTGGGCTGCGCCAAACCGGCCGCCGAGGCCCTGCGCATCATGAAGCGGTCCGACATCGGCCCCTTCGGGGTGGTCGCCCTGCTCCTCCTGCTGCTGGTCCAAGTGGGGGCGCTGGCCGACGCCTACGCCGACGGCTGGGTCCGGGGTGCGTCCGCCGCGGTGGTGGCGGCCGTCACCGCCCGCCTCGCGATGACGCTGGCCTCCCGGGACGGAGTGCCGCCGGCCCGCCTCGAAGGGCTGGGCGCCGCGGTCGCCGCGGTGGTCCCGCGGACCGCGGCCGCGGTGGCGACCGCCCTCGTCACGGCCCTCGCCGCGGCCGCCGCCCTGCCGCTGGGTCCGCTCGCCGCCGCCCGGCAGGCGGCCGCGGTCCTCGTGGGCCTCGTGGTGGCGGAGCTGCTGCTGCGCCGCTGCGTGCGCCGTTTCGGCGGGGTCACGGGGGACGTCTTCGGCGCCCTGGCCGAGACTTCCGCGGCCGCCGCGCTGATCGTCCTGTCCCTGGGCTGACCGCCCCGGCCGCCCGGCGGGCACCCCGGACGCATAGGGTCGGGCCGTGGAAGAGACACCGACTCCCATCAGGGTCCTGCTCGCCGACGACCAGGCCCTGCTCCGCAGCGCCTTCAAGGTGCTCGTCGACTCCGAGCCCGACATGGAGGTCGTGGGCGAGGCCTGCGACGGGGCGCAGGCCTTCGAGCTCGCCCGGCGGACCCTGCCCGACGTGGTCCTCATGGACATCCGGATGCCCGGCACCGACGGCCTCGCCGCCACCCGCCTGATCAGCCAGGACCCCGGGCTCGCCGCCGTCCGCGTGGTCATGCTGACGACCTTCGAGGTCGACGAGTACGTCGCCTCGGCCCTGCGGGCCGGCGCCTCCGGCTTCCTCGGCAAGGGCGCCGAGCCCGAGGAGCTGCTCAACGCCATCCGGGTGGCCGCCGCCGGCGAGGCCCTGCTCTCTCCGGCCGCCACCAAGGGGCTCATCGCCACCTTCCTCGCCCAGGGCGGCGGCGCCGGGCCGGCCGCGCCGGCCGCGGAGGATGCGGACAGGCTCGCCGCGCTGACCGGGCGGGAGCGCGAGGTCCTCGTCCAGGTCGCCGGAGGGCTGTCCAACGACGAGATCGCCGGGCGGCTCCAGGTCAGCCCGCTCACCGTCAAGACCCACGTGAACCGCGCCATGGCCAAGCTCGGCGCCCGCGACCGGGCACAACTCGTCGTCATCGCCTACGAATCGGGGCTGGTCCGGCCGCGTTCCGAGTAGCCGCACCCGCCGGGCCGGGACGGGTCCGACGCGTCCACTTGTACTCGTGGGTCTACTACAGACGCGGTATGCCGTGGATAAGGACGGGACCTGGGGGCGACGCAGCGGCCTTCCGGCATGGGCGAGGCTTGAGTGCCGGCCGCGGGCTTCCGCGGACTTCGCGGCCCCGCCCAGACCGACTGCAGAGAGATACCGACGCCCATGTCCTGGCTGTCCCGATTCAGCCTGGCCCAAAGAGCGCTGATCGGCCTCGTCTCGATCACCGCGCTGCTCTTCGGCGCCATAGCCATCCCGCAGCTCAAGCAGCAGCTGCTGCCGTCCATCGAACTGCCGATGGTCTCCGTGCTCGCCCCGTACCAGGGCGCTTCCCCCGACGTGGTCGAGAAGCAGGTCATCGAGCCGATCGAGGCCAACCTCAAGGGCGTGGACGGCATCACCGGCATCACGTCCACCGCCAGCGAGGGCAACGCCCTCATCATGGCCACGTTCGACTACGGCGACAGCAGCACCAAGCAGCTCGTCGCCGACGTCCAGCAGGCCGTGAACCGGGCCCGCGTGCGCCTGCCCGCCGAGGTCGACCCGCAGGTCGTCGCCGGCTCCACCGACGACATCCCCACCGTCGTCCTCGCCGTCACCTCCGACAAGGACCAGCAGGCGCTCGCCGACCAGCTGAACCGCAGCGTCGTCCCCGTCCTGGAGGACATCAAGGGCGTCGGCCAGGTCACCGTCGACGGCGCCCAGGAGATCCAGGTCACCGTCACCCCGGACAACGCGAAGCTCGCCGCGGCCGGCCTCGACGGCGCCGCCCTCGCCCAGGGACTCCAGGCGGGCGGCGCTGCCGTGCCCGCCGGCTCCTTCGACGAGGAGGGCAAGAACCGGACCGTCCGCGTCGGCGCCGGCTACAGCTCCCTCGCCCAGGTGGAGGACCTCCGCCTGAGCCCCGGCCCCGGCAAGCAGGCCGTCCGCCTCGGCGACGTGGCCGTGGTCAAGCAGGAGCCCGCCAAGGCCGTCTCGGTCACCCGCACCAACGGCAAGCCCAGCCTCGCCCTCGCCCTGACCATGGACAAGGACGGCAGCGCCGTCGCCATCTCGGACGCCGTCGAGGAGAAGCTGCCCGAGCTGCGCACCTCACTCGGCTCCGGCGCGGAGCTCACCGTCGTCGCCGACCAGGGACCGCCGGTCGCCAAGTCCATCTCCAGCCTCACCACCGAGGGCATGCTCGGCCTGCTCTTCGCGGTGATCGTCATCCTGGTCTTCCTCGCCTCGCTGCGCTCGACGCTGGTCACCGCGGTCTCCATCCCGCTGTCCGTCGTGCTCGCGCTGATCGTGCTGTGGGTCGAGGACCTGTCGCTCAACATGCTGACCCTGGGCGCCCTCACCATCGCGATCGGCCGCGTCGTCGACGACTCGATCGTGGTCCTGGAGAACATCAAGCGCCACCTCGGCTACGGCGAGGAGCGCGAGGCCGCCATCCTCACCGCCGTCAAGGAGGTCTCCGGCGCGGTCACCTCCTCCACGCTCACCACCGTGGCCGTCTTCCTGCCGATCGGCTTCGTCGGCGGCATGGTCGGCGAGTTCTTCGGACCGTTCTCCCTCACCGTCGCCGCGGCCCTGCTGGCCTCGCTGCTGGTGTCCCTGACGGTCGTGCCGGTGCTCTCGTACTGGTTCCTGCGCGCCCCGAAGGGCGTGACGGCCGGGGACGCCGAGAGCGCGGAGAAGGCGCGCCGCGAGGCCGAGGAGAAGGAGGCGAAGAGCCGCCTCCAGCGCGGCTACGTCCGGGCCCTGCACCTGGTGACCCGCCGCCGGGCCACCACCCTCGTCCTGGCCGCCGTGGTCTTCGTCGCCACCCTCGGCATGACCCCCCTGCTGAAGACCAACTTCTTCGACCAGGGCGAGCAGGCCGTCCTGACCGTCAAGCAGCAGCTGCCCGCCGGCACCTCGCTGGCCGCCTCCGACGAGGCGAGCCGCCGGGTCGAGAAGGCCCTGACCGGGGTCAAGGGCGTCAAGGACTACCAGGTCACCGTCGGCTCCTCCGGCTTCCTGGCCGCCTTCGGCGGCGGCACCGGCTCCAACCAGGCCACCTACCAGGTCGTGCTCGACGACGCCGGTGACAGCGAGGCCGTCAAGAAGCGGATCGAGGAGACCCTCGGCACGCTCGACGGCATCGGCGACACCGGCATCTCCGCGGGCGGCGGCTTCGGCAGCCAGAACCTCAGCGTGATCGTCAAGGCCGGCGACCCCGGCGTCCTCGCCCGGGCCGCCGAGCAGGTCCGGGCCGAGATGGCCACCCTCGACGACGTCACCGACGTCCAGAGCGACCTCTCCCAGTCCGTCCCCCGCATCTCGGTGACCGCCACCCCGAAGACCGCCGAGGCCGGCCTGAACCAGGCCGCGCTCGGCGGGATCGTCGCCCAGGCCGTACGGGGCACCCCCGCGGGCAAGGCCGTCCTGGACAACACCGAGCGGGACATCGTCATCAAGTCCGCGCAGCCGGCCACCACCCTGGCCCAGCTCCAGGCGCTCCCCGTCGGCCCGGCCCGGCTCGGCGACATCGCCGAGGTGAAGGTCGTGCCCGGGCCGGTGTCGATGACCCGCATCGACGGGGCCCGCGCCGCGACCGTCACCGCGAAGCCGGTCGGCGACAACACCGGCGCCATCGGCGCCGAACTCCAGACGAAGATCAGCGCGCTGAAGCTGCCCGAGGGCGCCACCGCCACCATCGGCGGCGTCTCCGAGGACCAGGGCGAGGCCTTCGCCCAGCTCGGCCTGGCCATGCTCGCGGCCATCGCGATCGTGTTCATGCTGCTGGTGGCCACGTTCCGGTCGCTGGTGCAGCCGCTGATCCTGCTCGTCTCGATCCCGTTCGCGGCGACCGGCGCCCTGGGCCTGCTGCTGGTCACCGGGACCCCGATGGGCGTCCCGGCCATGATCGGCATGCTGATGCTGATCGGCATCGTCGTCACCAACGCGATCGTCCTGATCGACCTGGTCAACCAGTACCGGGCCCAGGGCATGGGCGTCATCGAGGCCGTGGTCGAAGGCGGCCGGCACCGTCTGCGGCCCATCCTCATGACGGCCCTGGCGACGATCTTCGCGCTGCTCCCGATGGCGCTCGGCGTCACCGGCGAGGGCGGCTTCATCTCGCAGCCGCTGGCGGTCGTCGTGATCGGCGGCCTGGTCTCCTCGACCCTGCTGACGCTGCTGCTCGTGCCGACCCTGTACACGATGATCGAGCTGCGCAAGGAGCGCCGCCGCGCCAAGGGCACGGCCCCCCTGAGGGTCGTCCCGGCCCCGCACCAGGCCGGGGCCGGCGACCAGACCCCGGCCGGGGTCTGACCGGCCGACCACCCGGACGCCCGACCCGCGCGAGCGGGCCGGGCGCACCGAAACCGAAGGGCCGCCCCTCGTGGAGGGGCGGCCCTTCGGGCGTACGCGGAACCCGTACGCGGAATCCGCACGCGGAGACTGCGGGAGGCGGAGGCTACGGCAGCGCGAGCATCCGCTCCAGGGCGAGCTTGGCGAAGCTCTCGGTCTCCTTGTCGACCTGGATCTGGTTGACCAGGGTGCCCTCGGCGAGGGACTCCAGGGCCCAGACCAGGTGCGGCAGGTCGATGCGGTTCATCGTGGAGCAGAAGCAGACCGTCCTGTCGAGGAAGACGACCTCCTTGCCCTCCGGGGCGAAACGGTTCGCCAAGCGCTTGACCAGGTTCAGCTCGGTGCCGATGGCCCACTTGGAGCCGGCCGGGGCCGCCTCCAGCGTGTTGATGATGTACTCCGTCGAGCCGACGTAGTCCGCGGCGGCCACGACCTCGTGCTTGCACTCGGGGTGGACCAGCACGTTCACGCCCGGGATGCGATCGCGCACGTCGTTGACCGAGTCCAGCGAGAAGCGGCCGTGGACCGAGCAGTGCCCGCGCCACAGGATCATCTTCGCGCCGCGCAGGTCCTCGGCGGTCAGGCCGCCGTTCGGCTTGTGCGGGTTGTAGACCACGCAGTCGTCCAGGGACATGCCCATGTCGCGGACGGCGGTGTTGCGGCCGAGGTGCTGGTCCGGGAGGAAGAGCACCTTCTCGCCCTGCTCGAACGCCCAGTCCAGGGCCCGCTTGGCGTTGGACGAGGTGCAGATCAGGCCGCCGTGCTTGCCCGTGAAGGCCTTGATGTCGGCGGAGGAGTTCATGTACGAGACGGGGACCGTCGCGTCGGCGACGCCCGCCTCGGTCAGCACGTCCCAGCACTCCGCGACCTGCTCCGCGGTGGCCATGTCGGCCATCGAGCAGCCCGCCGCCAGGTCCGGGAGGACGACCTTCTGGTCGTCGCCGGTCAGGATGTCCGCGGACTCGGCCATGAAGTGCACGCCGCAGAAGACGATGTACTCGGCCTCCGGCTTGGCGGCCGCGTCACGGGCCAGCTTGAAGGAGTCGCCGGTGACGTCGGCGAACTCGATGACCTCGTCCCGCTGGTAGTGGTGGCCGAGGATGAAGACCTTGTCGCCGAGCTTCTCCTTGGCCGCTCGGGCGCGTGCCACCAGGTCCGGGTCCGACGGCGAGGGCAGGTCGCCGGGGCACTCCACCCCACGCTCGCTCTTGGGGTCGGCTTCGCGGCCGAGCAGCAGCAGGGCAAGGGGCGTCGGCTGGACGTCCAAAGGCTGGGCGGTGGTCACGACACGCACCCTTTCTGTTCTGCGACTACGAGACTTCGGTTCGACTTCTCGTCTATTTGACACTATCTATGATAGCCGGTTCACGTCACTTTGACGATGGCCATAGTGTCGATGTGACGCATTCGCCCGTGACGAACCCGTCGCCGCGCCCGGTCCTCCGGTCCGCCCCGGTGTGCGAGCATGAATGACTGAAACACGCGTCGGGTCCGGAATGAATCCGCGGCCCCCCTCGTTGCCATCGACGGCAAGAGTCCGACGTTTCCCTGCCTGAGGCGGGGAGCCGCCCCACTTCGGGAGTGAATGCAGATGTCCGTACAGGACGACAAGACCACTGTGAGCGACGGCATCCTCCTGTCCGACGCCGCCGCCGAGAAGGTCAGGAGCCTGCTGGAGCAGGAGGGCCGCGATGACCTCGCGCTCCGCGTCGCCGTCCAGCCCGGTGGCTGCTCCGGCCTGCGCTACCAGCTCTTCTTCGACGAGCGCTCCCTCGACGGGGACGTCGTCAAGGACTTCGGCGGCGTGAAGGTCGTCACGGACCGGATGAGCTCCCCCTACCTCCAGGGCGCCTCGATCGACTTCGTCGACACCATCGAGAAGCAGGGCTTCACGATCGACAACCCGAACGCCACCGGCTCCTGCGCCTGCGGCGACTCCTTCAGCTAAGCCCCAAGCCCGAGCGGCGGGACCCCGGCCCGATCCGGGGCCCGCACGGGGCAGCGGCAGGCCCCCGGCACCTACGCGGCGCCGGGGGCCTCGCCGCATCCGGATGCAGATGCGGATGCGGGAGCGCACGGGCCGGCCACTGCCGGGGAGCGGCGCCTGCCTCAGGCCTCAGCCGGGGAGCAGGCTCCGCACTGGATGTTCCGCGGCGCGTGCGATCCCGGATCGACCATGACGGTCACTCCGAGCCCGTGCGGGCAGACTCGGCGAGGCCGCTTGCCGGGCCGGCGCTCGACCCGCCACGCGCTCCAGCTCGCCACCAGGTCCTGGTACCGAGGGTCGACCCACACTCCTCGTGGCCCCTCTTGAGGGTCTTCACTCACCGCAACTCCTCACGCGCGGAACGTAGTCACCCGACTGTAGGGGGAGTGGAACAGATCGAGCGCCGGGTCACGTGGCGCTCGCCGCGGCCGGGTGCTCCAGTGCGCGCATGAGCTGCCGGATGATCCGGGCGAGGCCGCGGGCGTGGTTCCAGTTCGGGTGGGGGCCGGACCCCAGCGGGCCGACCGCCGCGAAGTACTCCCATTCGGCGAGAGCCGCGAACGCCCCGGCGGGGCGCTGCTCCGAAGGCGTCTCGCAGAGGGTGTCGTGGAGCTTCTGCCCGCAGGTGATCAGGGCGTCGAGGAGCGCCGCGACGCCCTCCGGACCAGGCCGCTCCCCGTATGGGGCGAGCGCCCGGGCGACCAGGGCGGTCGCTCCCACGTGATCCTGCGGCATACCCATGCCGGTGCTCCCTGCCGTCGTCAGCGGGTGGTGGTGCGACGACGGTAGGGGGCGGTGCGTAGCGGCAGGGGCAGGGATTGTGCCCCTTGCCTCAGGCCGTCAGAAGACCGAGGCGCTGCGCCAGTTCGGAGGCTCGGCGGCGTCGGGACGGGCTCTTCGCCTCGGCCTCTTCCAGGATGATGCGGCGGGCATAGCCGTTGTACTGCACGGTCTCCGGCGCGGTCTCGTGGGCCTGCGCCAGCGTGGCCAGCGCCACGTCGGGCTGGGCGTCGAGGTGGTAGCCGCGCGCCTGCTCGATCCGGTGTCGGGCCCGCCGCGGCCGGGACGGAATCGCTTCGGCCTCCGCGCGGGCGGCCTGCCGGGCCGACTCCCGGCCCGCACGCAGCTCGACCGCCACCGTGACCGCGTGCGCGCCGATGACCGCCCGCGAGAACGACGTCACCGGGTGGTAGTACGCCTCCGGCAGCGACTCCGCGAGCGAGCGGGCCTCATCCCAGTACCGCCATGCCGTGCCGGTCTCCCCGCGCTTCGCGGCCGTCAGGCCGGCCTCGACGGTCAGGGCGCCGGCCACGGCCCGTACATCCGTGCCGGCATCGGGGAGCAGCGGCTCCAGGTATCGGAGGGTCTCCAGGGTGATGGCGTCCGCGGCGTCGTACGCCCCGCTGTCGCGGTGCGCGTGGGTGGTGAGCCAGGCGGCCAGGCCCAGCGCATGCGGGTCCTCGGAGTCCTGGGCGGCCATCATGCCCCGCTCGGCGACCCGCCAAAGGAGCGGCGCGTCAGGCTGGTAGGCGCAGAAGAACTGCGCGAGGGCGTACACCTCGGCCAGCCTGGCCTGGGCGGCCTTGCGGTCGGCGATCGTCCTGGCCTGCCGGACGGCTGCCTGCGCGTCCCGGATCAGGTCGGGCAGCAGCGCGCCCACCACCTCACGGTGGTTCGGCGCCGAATGCCGGGCCGACCACGCCCGGGCGAGGCGCGCCTCAAGGTGGGCGGTGGAGGGCGCCTCCCGGCCGCCGGTGACCGGGAATGCGTTCAGGGCCTCGCGGACGGCGGCGAACCGCGGGTGCCCGGGGCCGGTGAAGAGGTCGGCGCGCATGGACTGGTTCCCGGTGAGGTCGGACAGGTCCCGAACGCGCAGCACTTCGGCGATCCTCAGGATGACCGGCAGGGCGGGTGTCTTCAGCCGGCCGGTCTCGACTGCCTTGACCCACGAGCCGGACCGGGCCACGAGGCCGCCGAGCTGTTCGCGGGTGAGCCCGCGGCGCTGGCGGAGGATCTGCATTCTCTGGCCGAACACCAGCGGGTCGGCGTACGGGTCCGGGGTAGCGTCGGTGGACATAGCGGCCTTGCCCCTCTCCTAGCAGCTCGTCACCGACAGGGTAGGGGGCAGGGCCCCATCCGTGTGATCCAGAACGCACAACCCGCCTGCCCGGACCGAAGGACGAGAGGGTATGCGGCGTGGGCCGGAGGGCATTCGGTGCGCGATCCGCCCTGCCGAGGCGTGAGAAGGAGAACCAGTGGCTGACGACCTGTCCGCGGTGGCGCACTTCCTGTACGAAGCGGGGACGCTCAAGCACGCCCGCCGCACGGGCTGGTGGATGGCGGGGGTCAACGACCCCGAGAGCGTCGCCGAGCACTCGTGGCGCACCTCGGTCATTGCGTCAGTCATCGCCACGCTGGAGGGCGCCGACCCGGCGCGGGCGGCCTTCCTCGCCGTCTGGCACGACACCCAGGAGTCCCGCACCGGGGACGTCAACCACCTGGGCAAGAAGTACGCGGCCGGTGCCGACCCGCAGGCCGTCACGGCCGACCAGACCGCGGGCATACCCGAGGCGTTGGCGTCGGCGATCCGGGACCTGGTCGCCGAGTACGAGGCCCAGGACTCGCCCGAGGCGGTCTGCGCCCGCGACGCCGACAAGCTGGAGTGCCTGCTCCAGGGCATCGAGTACAAGGCCCAGGGATACGAGGCCGCCCAAAGGTGGATCGACAACAGCCGTGCCAGGCTCACGACGGGGACCGGGAAGCGGCTGGCCGAGGAACTGCTCGGCCAGGGCACGCTGGACTGGCTGCGGGCAGCCATGGGCGAGAAGGGCTGAGTCCGCGGCGAAGGTGCGCGGTCCGTCCGCAGCCCGGCGCGCGCTCCGGTTCCCCGCGACGACGCCCCGGGCCCCGGCGGCTCGGAGGGACGCGGGGGCGGGGCGCAGGTGCACGAAGGCCCCCTGGAAACCGTCAACTGCCGTCGTTCCAGGGGGACTTCGCCGTATGCACCGTATGCACCGCATGCGTGCGCGGGGCGGTTACTGGCGGGGGAGGGGCTTGGCCGTGGTGGCGTCGATGACCTTGCGGTCGCCCAGGGGCTGCTTCAGCGTCGCCGTGACCGTCATCTCCTGGGCGATCATGATGCAGGCGCGGCCCGGCTCGTTCGGGGTGTCGGTGATCCGCACCATGACCGACCCGGCCTCCTCGCGGGCCTCCAGCGCGTAGGTGCTGCACACCCCGCCCCAGAAGTTCACCGTCAGCTTCCGGTCGGCCTCCGTGTACGAGAACCCGGGCACGGTCCGACCGGCGCCCGTCGGGGCCGGCTGCGCCGGGCCGCCGTCGCTGCCCGGGGCGCCCGCCGCGGCGGACTGGACCACCGTGTGCCCGGGCGCGCCGTCCTTGCCCGCCACCTCGAAGTGCCAGGCCGGTACCAGGCCCCGCGTCCCGTTCACGGTCCCGGGGGCCAGCCCGAGCACCGCGCCCTTCACGGTCTCGGTCCGCGGCGGCTTGATCGGCCGCGGCTCGGGGTTGCACGGCATGGGGTCCGACGGCCCCGGGACGTCCGTGGTCAGTGGGACGGAGGTCGCGCAGCCGCTCGGGCCGCGGTCCGCTCCGCCGCCCCCGCCCGAGGCCCGGTTCAGCCGGTCGAGGGCCTCCGCCGCCCCGACCACCGGCTGCTCGCCGGCCCGGGCCGGCTCCTTCAGCTCGCCGCCGCCGGCCACGACCTGGCCGTCCGCGCCCACACTGATCTTGGTGGTCCAGCCCTGCGTGGGCAGTCCGTCGAGCACCGGGTCGGCGGTCACCACGCGGACGGAGCCCTGCACGAGGCGGGCGTCCAGCCGGGCCCCGCTCTGGCCCACCGCCGCCAGGACCGGGGCGGCCGCGGCCTTGGCGGCCTGCTCGCTCACCGGGCTGCCGCCCCCGCCCGCGGCGGGCTTGCCGCCGCTGCCGTCCGCGCCCTGGGGCAGGGTGGCGGGCCCGCAGGTGTCCTTGCCGCGTTGGCAGTCGTCGCCCGCGCCGCCGCCCGAGTGGAAGCGGGTGAAGGTCCAGCTGCCGGGCGCCTTGCGGCTCACCGTGAGCCGGGGCCCGAAGCCGTCGGCGCCCTCCCCGACCAGCCAGGTCTCACCGCTGGGCCGCGGGGCGCCCGCGAGGCCGAGGGCCGCCGCGAGCCGGGCGGCCTCCTCCGCGGTGACCTCGCCGGTCGCGGCGTACGACGGCGCGGTCGCCGGGGCGGCCGGTAGCTCGACCGCCGCCCGGTACGTCACGCCGCTGCCCCGGGGGTCCGGCTCCCCGGGGGCGATGCCCGGCCCGGAGGGGCTCGGCGCGACACGGGGCGCCGCGGCCGCGCTGTCCCCCGTACGGCCGCCCGCCCGGCCGTCGCCGTACGCCGTCGACGCCCAGTACGCCGTGCCGCCGCCCGCGAGCAGGACGGCGGCCGCGATCGAGCCGATGGCCCAGGCCGGCCGCCGCCGTGTGCCGCGTGATGTGTCGGGTTGTTCGGTGGTCACCGCATGCTCCTTCGCCCGTACCGCCGTGGCTGGCTGATGCGGGTGTGACGGAACAGAGGCGAAACCGGTTCCGCCCGCGCCCTAATCGCCGTACTGGGCGGTGGAAGCGATGAGCCGGGCCGAGGCGGGCGGAACGCTGATCCCGTGGATCTGCGAGGGCGCCACCCTGACCGGCCGCGGGTCCGCCGGAACCGCCCAGTGCGGGGCCATCCTGGCGCAGTCCCCCAGCAGCCGTGCAAACCCCGGCCGCGTGTCGGACGCGTACTCTCCGTAGCCGAATCCATCGGTGTAGGTCATGGGGGCACGGTAGGCTCGGGCCGCCGGGCGAAGAAAGACCTACTACGGGGTAGTTTCGTGGGGTCGGCGGCAGGGCCGTTGTCCGGGTAGCGTTGACTGTCACCCTTGCCTTCCTCGCAGGAGCATCCACGCCGTGCGTATCGCAGTCACCGGCTCCATCGCCACCGACCACCTCATGACCTTCCCCGGCCGCTTCGCCGACCAGTTCGTCGCGGACCAGCTGCACACGGTCTCCCTCTCCTTCCTCGTCGACAACCTCGACGTCCGGCGGGGCGGTGTCGGCCCGAACATCTGCTTCGGCATGGGCCAGCTCGGCCTCCGCCCGGTCCTGGTCGGCGCGGCCGGGTCCGACTTCGACGAATACCGTGCCTGGCTGGACCGGCACGGCGTCGACACTTCTTCCGTGCGGATCTCCGAGGTGCTGCACACCGCGCGCTTCGTCTGCACCACCGACGCCGACCACAACCAGATCGGCTCCTTCTACACGGGCGCGATGAGCGAGGCCCGCCTCATCGAGCTGAAGGCCGTCGCGGACCGCGTCGGCGGCCTCGACCTCGTCCTCATCGGCGCCGACGACCCCGAGGCGATGCTCCGCCACACCGAGGAGTGCCGTACGCGCGGCATCCCCTTCGCCGCGGACTTCTCCCAGCAGATCGCCCGCATGGACGGCGACAACATCCGCACCCTGATGGACGGGGCGACGTACCTCTTCTCCAACGAGTACGAGAAGGGCCTCATCGAAACGAAGTCCGGCTGGTCCGACGCGGAGATCCTCGGCAAGGTCGGCACCCGCGTCACCACCCTCGGCTCGCGCGGCGTCCGGATCGAGCGCGCCGGCGAGGAGACCATCACCGTCGGCTGCCCCGAGGAGACCGCCAAGGTCGACCCGACCGGCGTCGGCGACGCCTTCCGCGCCGGCTTCCTGGCCGGCCTCGGCTGGGGCGTCGGCCTGGAGCGCGCCGCGCAGGTCGGCTGCATGCTGGCCACGCTCGTCATCGAGACGCTGGGCACCCAGGAGTACACCCTGGCCCGCGCCCACTTCATGGAGCGCTTCACCAAGGCGTACGGCGAGGACGCCGCCGCCGAGGTCCGCGAGCACCTGGCCGCGTAGTTCCGGCCACGACGGGACGGGACGGGACGGGGTGGGGCGGGGCCGCGGCGGCGACGGGGGCCCCGGCCCGGCCCCGGTAGCCGCCGCACCCCTCGGCCGCGGCCGCGTCCCGTCAGAGTTCGCGGCGGACGGTGTACGCCGTCCCCGTCGGGCGGGGGGACTCGCCCAGGTAGGTCTGGCCGCGCATCGAGCACCACGCCGGGATGTCCAGCCGGGCCACCTCGTCGTCCGACAGGACCGTGACCGTCCCGCCGACCGGGACGGTGCCGATGGCCCGGGCCAGCTCGATCACCGGCTGCGGGCAGAGCAGGCCCAGGGCGTCGATCTCCAACGACTCGGCGACCGGGGCCCGGGGCTCCGGCTCGGGCGCGCCGAGCGTGGCCCGTACCCCGGCCACCAGGCCCGGCAGGACCTCCAGGAACCCGTTGACCTCCTCCGCGGTCGTCCCCCGCGGCAGGGAGACCCGTACGTTGCCCTCCGACAGCACGCCCATCGCCCGCAGCACATGACTCGGGGTCAGGGTGGAGCTGGTGCAGGAGGAGCCGGATGAGACCGAGTAGCCCGCGCGGTCCAGCTCGTGCAGCAGGGTCTCGCCGTCGACGTACAGGCAGGAGAAGGTGACCAGGTGCGGCAGCCGCCGTACGGGGTCGCCGACCACCTCCACGTCCGGCACCAGTCGGGCCACCCGCCGCCGGATCCGGTCCACCAGCACCCGCAGCCGCGCCGCCTCGGCGTCGGCCTCGGCCCGTACCGCCCGCAGGGACGCGGCGGCCGCGACGATGGCCGGGAGGTTGGTGAAGCCGGGGGAGCGGCCGGACTCCCGCTCGTCGGCGGGGGTTTGGGGCGAGAACCGGACACCCTTGCGGACGGCCAGCAGGCCGACGCCCGCCGGGCCGCCCCACTTGTGGGCGCTCGCGGCCAGCAGCGACCAGCCGCCCTCGACCGGGCCCCAGCCCAGCGACTGGGCGGCGTCCACCAGCAGCGGCACCCCGGCCGCCGCGCACACCTCGGCCACCTCCGCGACCGGCTGCACCGTGCCCACCTCGTGGTTGGCCGACTGCAGACAGGCCAGTGCGGTCGAGGGGGTCAGCGCGGAGGCGTAACCCGCCGCCGAGACCGCGCCCGTCCGGTCCACCGGCACCCGGGCCGCACTGCCGCCGGCCACCTCGTGCGCCTCGACGGCGTGGAGGACAGAACTGTGTTCGACGGCCGAGAGGACCACGTGGCCGCCGGTGCGCCGGCGTCCGCCGAGGGCGCCCCCAATGCCGGAGTGAACGGCATGCGTTCCCGAAGGGGTGAACACGAGCTCGTCGGGGCGGCAGCCCACCGCCTCGGCGGCGGCTTCCCGGGCCGCGTCCAGCAGCAGCCTCGCCCGCCGGCCCTCCCGGTACAGTCGGGCGGGGTCCGCCCAGCCCTCGTCCAGGGCGGCCTGGAGCGCCTGTCGGGCCACGGGGTGCAGCGGGGCGGCGGACGCGGTGTCGAAGTACGGCATCCGATCACGCTAGCGGGAGACTGCTCGCAGGGGAGGTCAGGGGCCGTCAGATAGCCCCGGAGCCCGCCGTTCAGCGGGTGCCCACCCGTCCCCCGTACGGCGGATCCATCCCTTCGGGGGCAGTAGCGGCGCGTTGGGCACCCTCCCCGCGCGACCCCAAATAGCGTCCAGTAGGGTTTGGTCCGCATAAACATCCAAACCCCTGCCTGCGTCAGGGCCGGCGACCGACCCGAACACGGCCGCGGCCGGCCGCGCGGGCCGAGACTCTCGGGAAGGCGCTACGTGAGTCCCTACGGCTCCGACCGCTCGCCGCGGCGCCCGATGCGGCGGAAGCTGCTGCAGGCGCTGACTGCGGGCGTGGTTCTGGCGACCGCCACTGGTTGCTCGTACAACTGGGAAGACTTCCCCCGCCTCGGAATGCCCTACCCCGTCACGGAGGAGGCGCCTCGCATCCTGTCCCTGTGGCAGGGGTCCTGGGCGGCCGCTCTGGTCACCGGCATCCTGGTGTGGGGCCTGATCCTTTGGAGCGTCATCTTCCACCGGCGCAGCCGGACGAAGGTGGAGGTCCCCCCGCAGACCCGGTACAACATGCCCATCGAGGCGCTGTACACCGTGGTCCCGCTCATCATCGTCTCGGTGCTGTTCTACTTCACCGCGCGTGACGAGTCCAAGCTCCTCGCCCTCTCGAAGCCGGCGCACACCATCAACGTGGTCGGCTTCCAGTGGAGCTGGGGCTTCAACTACGTCGAGAACGTCGACGGCGACGCGGCGACCCCGAAGGGCGGCAAGGCTCCCAAGGAGCTCGCCTCCGTCCCGGACCGCTTCACCAAGGACTTCCCGGCGGGCGCCGAAGGCGTCTACGACAAGGGCATCCCGGGTGACAGGAACCCGGAGACCGGCAACCCGGGCCCGACCCTCTACCTGCCCAAGGGCGAGAAGGTCCGCTTCATCCTGTCCTCGAACGACGTCATCCACTCCTTCTGGGTGGTTCCGTTCCTCTTCAAGCAGGACGTCATCCCGGGCCACACCAACGTCTTCGAGGTCACGCCTTCCCAGGAAGGCGTCTTCATGGGCAAGTGCGCCGAGCTCTGCGGTGTCGACCACTCCCGGATGCTCTTCAACGTCAAGGTCGTCTCGCCCGAGGAATACCGGGCGCACCTGAAGGAACTGGCCGAGAAGGGGCAGACCGGCTTCCTCCCGGCCGGCATCAAGCAGACTGACCCGGCCCGGAATGCGGAGACGAACACACTGTGAGCATCCTCAACGAATCCCAGGGTGCCGCCGCCGACTCGTATGAGAACGAGCTGCCGGTACGGCGCAAGCGGCCCGGCAGCGTGGTCGTGAAGTGGCTGACCACGACCGACCACAAGACCATCGGTACGCTGTACCTGGTCACGTCGTTCGTGTTCTTCCTGATCGGCGGTCTCCTGGCGCTCTTCATGCGTGCCGAACTGGCCCGTCCGGGCACGCAGATCATGTCGAACGAGCAGTTCAACCAGGCGTTCACCATGCATGGCACGATCATGCTGCTGATGTTCGCCACGCCGCTGTTCGCCGGTTTCGCCAACTGGATCATGCCGCTGCAGATCGGCGCGCCCGACGTGGCGTTCCCGCGGCTGAACATGTTCGCGTACTGGCTGTACCTCTTCGGCTCGACCATCGCGGTGGCCGGCTTCCTCACCCCGCAGGGCGCCGCCGACTTCGGCTGGTTCGCCTACTCCCCGCTGTCGGACGCGGTCCGCTCGCCGGGCATCGGCGCCGACATGTGGATCATGGGTCTGGCCTTCTCCGGCTTCGGTACGATCCTCGGCTCGGTCAACTTCATCACCACGATCATCTGCATGCGCGCTCCCGGCATGACGATGTTCCGCATGCCGATCTTCACCTGGAACGTCCTGCTGACCGGTGTCCTGGTCCTGCTCGCCTTCCCGGTCCTGGCCGCCGCGCTCTTCGCGCTGGAGTCCGACCGCAAGTTCGGCAGCCACGTCTTCGACGCGGCCAACGGTGGCGCACTGCTGTGGCAGCACCTCTTCTGGTTCTTCGGACACCCCGAGGTGTACATCATCGCCCTGCCGTTCTTCGGCATCGTCTCGGAGATCATTCCGGTCTTCAGCCGCAAGCCGATGTTCGGTTACATCGGCCTGATCGCGGCGACGATCGCGATCGCCGGTCTCTCCGTGACGGTGTGGGCGCACCACATGTACGTCACCGGCGGTGTGTTGCTGCCGTTCTTCTCCTTCATGACCTTCCTGATCGCGGTCCCGACCGGTGTGAAGTTCTTCAACTGGATCGGCACCATGTGGAAGGGCTCGCTGTCCTTCGAGACCCCGATGCTCTGGACGATCGGCTTCCTGGTCACCTTCACCTTCGGTGGTCTGACCGGCGTCATCCTGGCCTCGCCCCCGATGGACTTCCACGTCTCCGACTCGTACTTCGTCGTCGCGCACTTCCACTACGTCGTCTTCGGCACCGTGGTGTTCGCGATGTTCGCCGGCTTCCACTTCTGGTGGCCGAAGTTCACGGGCAAGATGCTGGACGAGCGCCTCGGCAAGATCACCTTCTGGACGCTGTTCATCGGCTTCCACGGCACGTTCCTGGTGCAGCACTGGCTGGGTGCCGAGGGCATGCCGCGCCGCTACGCGGACTACCTCGCCGCCGACGGCTTCACCGGCCTGAACATGATCTCGACGATCAGCTCGTTCGTGCTCGGCCTGTCGTTCCTGCCGTTCATGTACAACGTCTGGAAGACGGCCAAGTACGGCAAGAAGATCGAGGTCGACGACCCGTGGGGCTACGGCCGGTCGCTGGAGTGGGCGACGTCCTGCCCGCCGCCGCGGCACAACTTCATCACCCTGCCGCGTATTCGCAGTGAGTCGCCCGCCTTCGACCTCCACCACCCGGAGATCGCGGCCCTCGACCACCTCGAGGACCACGGCGCCAAGGCTGTCACCGGTGCCAAGGAGGCCGGCAAGTGAAGATCCAGGGCAAGATGTTCCTCTGGCTCTCCGCCTTCATTCTGATCATGGCCGTCGTGTACGGCGTGTGGTCGAAGGAGCCCGTGGGAACCACCGCGCTCTTCCTGGCCTTCGGCCTGAGCGTGATGATCGGCTACTACCTGGCCTTCACGGCCAAGCGCGTCGACGAGATGGCCCAGGACAACCTGGAGGCCGAAGTCGCCGACGAGGCCGGCGAGCTGGGGTTCTTCTCCCCGCACAGCTGGCAGCCGCTCTCGCTGGGCATCGGCGGTGCGCTCGCCTTCATGGGTGTCATCTTCGGTTGGTGGCTCATGTACTTCTCGGCCCCGATCATCCTGATCGGCCTGTGGGGCTGGGTGTACGAGTACTACCGCGGTGAGAACCAGAACCAGTAGCGGTCACAGCAGTACCCGGCCGGAAGGCCGGTGATCCGGGGCCCGGACTCCTCGAACGGAGGAGTCCGGGCCCCTCTTTTGCAGTCACACCGCGCGCCGTATTTATCCGATTTTCATAGCGTTGGCCCCATGAAGCACTCACCGCGTCTTTGGACGGTAGTCGGCTGCTCCCTGCTGGCCGCGTCCCTCGGTGCCGGCGCCACCGCATGCGGGCCCGGCGACAACCCGCTGTCCGCCCGCCCCTACGACGCGGGCGACGAAGTCGCTTTCAACCAGGCCCAGGGCGGCCGCCCGGTCGACCACCGCCGTCCCCTCGAAGTCACCGCCAAGGCGGCCGGGGGCGTCCGCATCACCGACGTCACCGCCGTGGACAGCCTCGGCCGGCGCCTCGCGGGCGAACTCACCGCCAGGGGCGACCGCTGGCACAGCACCGCCTCCATGGCCGCCGGAACGCGCTACACGGTCACCGTGAGCACGGAGAACGCGCGCGGCGCCCCGGGGCAGCGGAGGCTGACGTTCGAGACCACTCCGGCCAAGAAGGTCCTGAAGGTCGTATTCGGCCCCGCAGACGGCAAATACGGCGTCGGACAGCCCGTCACGGCCGAACTCGACGAGGCCGTCAAGGACCGGGCCGCCCGCGCCGTCGTGGAGAAGGGGCTGGTCGTCGACACCCCGCCCGGCACAGAGGGCGCATGGCACTGGGTGGACGACAAGCACCTGCATTTCAGGCCCAAGGAGTACTGGCCCGCCCACTCCACCGTCTCCGTACGGAGCAATCTGGAGGGGGTCAAGATCTCCGACGACCTGCACGGGGCGGCCAGCAAGCCGATCGCGCTCCAGATCGGGGACCGCGTCGAGGTCCTCACCGACGCCGCCACCCACCAGATGACGTTCAAGCGCAACGGAGAAGTGATCAACACCATTCCGATCACCACCGGCAAGCCCGGCTTCTCCACCCGCAACGGGGTCAAGGTGGTGCTCGGCAAGCAGTACTTCGTCCGGATGCGCGGCGACACCGTGGGCATCAGCGGCAGCGAGAACTACGACCTGCCCGTCTACTACGCCACCCGTGTCACCTGGAGCGGTGAATACGTCCACGCCGCCCCGTGGTCCGTCGGCTCCCACGGCTACGAGAACGTCAGCCACGGCTGCACCGGCATGAGCACGGGGAACGCGGCCTGGTTCTACGAGAACATCACCGAGGGCGACATCGTGCAGGTCGTCAACAGCATCGGCGAGGACATGCCGACCTTCGGCAACGGCTACGGCGACTGGAACATGAACTGGAAGGACTGGCGCCAGGGCAGCGCCCTGCTCAAGGGCACCCAGGACGGCCGCAGCGCCGTCGACCAGACCCGCCTGCGCCCGCAGGTGTGAAGTGCCGCCCGGCCGCCCGGCACCGGTGCGCAGGGATCCGTACGCGGCCCTGCGCACCGCCGGCTCCGGCGGCCGAGCCCGCTGCGCCCGCTCCCTCTGCCGCGCCCGCTACGCGTCCAGGGACAGCCGGGCGCGCAGCAGGCGCGCCAGGGCGTCCGCGAACTCCACCGGGTCGACCGGAAGGGTCACCGCCGCATCCGCGCGGCTCCAGGTGGCCAGCCAGGCGTCCTGCGGACGACCCATCAGCAGCAGCACGGGCGGGCAGCGGAAGACCTCGTCCTTGATCTGCCGGCACACGCCCATGCCGCCGGCCGGGACGGCCTCGCCGTCCAGGACGCACACGTCGATCCCGCCCGCGTCCAGCTCGGACAGGACCGCCGGCAGCGTGGCGCACTCGGTGAACTCCACCGGCGGCAGGTCCGCGGCCGGCCGGCGTCCGGCCGCCAGGCGAACCTGCTGCCGGGTGTTCGCGTCGTCGCTGTAGACCAGAACCCGTGCAGTCGACCGCATTTCGTTCCTCCACGGTGCCGTGAATCACGTTGGTGTTGCGCGGGATGCTACTCCTCCGGACCCGGTGTCAACATCGGTTCGCACACCCTCGGGCACGGCCGGTTGATGGGCCGTTCGGGCCCTGCACGGGGTCCGGACACTCCGAACGGCACCCCCCGGCGTGAGGGCCGGATAAGCGACCGACATAATGTCGGTCGTGGCGACAGCAACGACAGTAGATACCGGGCACGCGCACCCGACGGTCAACCGACCGAACCTCGTCAGCGTCGGAACCATCATCTGGTTGAGTTCCGAGCTGATGTTCTTCGCGGCCCTCTTCGCGATGTACTTCACCCTGCGATCGGTGACGGGCACCGAGTATTGGTCAGAGCAGGCTTCGGCCCTGAATCTGCCCTTCTCGGCGACCAACACCACGATCCTGGTGCTCTCCTCCCTCACCTGCCAGCTCGGCGTCTTCGCCGCGGAGCGCGGCGATGTGAAGAAGCTCCGTACGTGGTTCATCATCACGTTCATCATGGGCGCGATCTTCATCGGCGGCCAGGTGTTCGAGTACACCGAGCTGGTCAAGCACGAGGGCATGTCGCTCTCGTCCGGCCCGTACGGCTCGGTCTTCTACCTGACCACCGGCTTCCACGGCCTGCACGTGACGGGCGGTCTCATCGCCTTCCTGCTGGTCCTCGGCCGGACGTACGCCGCCAAGAGGTTCACCCACGAACAGGCCACGTCGGCCATCGTCGTGTCCTACTACTGGCACTTCGTCGATGTCGTCTGGATCGGCCTCTTCGCGACGATCTACCTGATCAAGTAGCGAGCACGTCACCGGGCCAGAGCCCGGCACCGACAGCCAGAAACACCGACGCAGAAGATCCTGACACCGGGGTAATCCGTGAAAAAGCTCTCCGCACGACGACGCCATCCGCTGGCGGCGGTCGTCGTTCTACTCCTCGCGCTGGCGGCCACTGGGGGGCTGTACGCCGCCTTCGCCCCTGCGGGCAAGGCGCAGGCCGAAGAAACCGCCCAGTCCCTCGCCATCGAGGAGGGCAAGAAGCTCTACGCCGTGGGTTGCGCAAGCTGCCACGGAACCGGCGGTCAGGGAACCACTGACGGCCCCAGCCTGGTAGGCGTCGGCTCCGCGGCCGTCGACTTCCAGGTGAGCACGGGCCGTATGCCGGCCCAGCAGCCCGGCGCCCAGGTGCCGAAGAAGCCCAACATCTACTCGCAGGCGCAGATCGACCAGCTGGCGGCGTACATCGCGTCGCTCGGCGCCGGTCCGATCACGCCCACCGCGAAGCAGTACGACCCGGCCGGCGCCGACGTCGCAAAGGGTGGCGAGCTGTTCCGCAACAACTGCGCGCAGTGCCACAACTTCACCGGCGAGGGCGGCGCGCTGACCGACGGCAAGTACGCCCCGAACCTCGAGGACGTCTCGCCGAAGCACATCTACGAGGCCATGCTCACCGGCCCGCAGAACATGCCCTCCTTCCCCGACAGCACGATGCCGGAGAAGCAGAAGAAGGACATCATCGCGTACCTCCAGAACGTGAACGGCGAAAAGTCGGTCAACCCCGGCGGTCTGAAGCTCGGCGGCCTCGGCCCCGTCTCGGAGGGCCTGTTCGGCTGGATCTTCGGTCTGGGTGCGCTGATCGCTGTCGCCGTCTGGGTCGCGGCCCACACCGCTAAGGCCAAGAAGTCATGAGTAGCCAAGACATTCCCGAAGAAAAGCACCTGCCGAGCGAGCAGGGCGACGAGCACCACGCCGGTGTAGCGGTCGCGGACGACCCGTTCGCCGACCCGGGCCTGCCGGTCCACAAGCCGCGCATCCAGGACATCGACGAGCGGGCCGCGAAGCGCTCCGAGCACACCGTGGCGCTGCTGTTCACGGTCTCGATGCTGGCCACCGTCGCGTTCATCGTGGCGTACGTGGTCATCCCGGTCGACAAGATCGTGTTCATCTTCCCCTTCGGGAAGATCAGCGCGCTCAACTTCGCCCTGGGCATGAGCCTCGGTGCGGCCCTCTTCTGCATCGGCGCGGGCGCGGTCCACTGGGCCCGCACCCTGATGTCCGACGTCGAGGTCGCCGACGACCGCCACGAGATCGCGGCCTCGCCCGAGGTCAAGGCGAAGGTCATGCAGGACTTCGCCGACGGTGCGAACGAGTCGGGCATCGGCCGCCGTCCGCTGATCCGCAACACGATGCTCGGCGCGCTGGCCATGCTGCCGCTCTCCGCCGTCGTGATCATGCGCGACCTGGGCCCGCTGCCCGAGGACAAGCTGCGCCACACCCTGTGGGCCAAGGGCAAGCTGCTCATCAACCAGAACACGATGGAGCCGCTGCGTCCCGAGGACGTTCCGGTCGGTTCGCTCACCTTCGTCATGCCCGAGGGCCTGGAGGAGGACGCGCACGACTTCAACAACGAGATCGCCAAGGCCGCCCTGATGATCGTCCGCATCCAGCCGGAGGACATCAAGGACAAGCGGGAACTCGAGTGGTCCCACGACGGCATCGTCGCCTACTCGAAGATCTGCACCCACGTCGGCTGCCCGATCAGCCTGTACGAGCAGCAGACGCACCACGTGCTCTGCCCGTGCCACCAGTCCACCTTCGACCTCTCCGACGGCGGCCGCGTCGTCTTCGGACCCGCCGGCCACGGCCTTCCGCAGCTGCGCATCGGCGTGAACAGCGAAGGCTTCCTTGAGGCGCTCGGCGACTTCGAGGAGCCCGTCGGTCCTGCATTCTGGGAGCGCGGATGAGTACCGCCACTGACACGAAGCGCAAGGCGCCCGCCGGCGAGCGCGTGGCTGACTGGGCGGACGGCCGCCTGGGCATCTACAGCCTCGCCAAGGCGAACATGCGCAAGATCTTCCCGGACCACTGGTCCTTCATGCTGGGTGAGATCTGCCTCTACAGCTTCATCATCATCATCCTCACGGGTGTGTACCTGACGCTCTTCTTCCACCCGAGCATGAACGAGGTCGTGTACCACGGCTCGTACGTGCCGATGCAGGGCGTCCGGATGTCCGAGGCGTTCGCCTCGACGCTGGAGATCAGCTTCGACGTCCGCGGTGGTCTGCTCATCCGGCAGATCCACCACTGGGCCGCGCTGATCTTCGTCGCCGGCATGATCGTGCACATGATGCGCGTCTTCTTCACCGGCGCGTTCCGCAAGCCGCGTGAGGTCAACTGGGTCTTCGGCTTCCTGCTGCTGGTCCTCGGCATGTTCACCGGCTTCACCGGTTACTCCCTGCCGGACGACCTGCTCTCGGGCACCGGTGTCCGCTTCATGGAGGGCGCGATCCTGTCCGTGCCGGTCGTCGGCACGTACATCTCGTTCTTCCTCTTCGGCGGCGAGTTCCCCGGCAGCGACTTCGTCGCCCGGTTCTACTCGATCCACATCCTGCTGCTGCCCGGCATCATGATGGGTCTGCTGGTGGCCCACCTGATCCTGGTCTTCTACCACAAGCACACCCAGTTCGCGGGCCCCGGCAAGACGAACAACAACGTCGTCGGCATGCCGCTGCTGCCGGTCTACATGGCCAAGGCCGGAGGCTTCTTCTTCCTGGTCTTCGGTGTCATCGCGGCCATCGCGGCGATCGCCTCGATCAACCCGATCTGGGCGCTCGGCCCGTACCGCCCGGACCACGTGTCCACCGGTGCGCAGCCCGACTGGTACATGGGTATGCCGGAAGGCCTGATCCGTGCCATGCCCGGCTGGGAGATCAACCTGTGGGGCCACACGCTCGTCCTGGGCGTGTTCATCCCGCTGGTGCTCTTCCCGCTGGTCCTGGGCGCGATCGCGGTGTGGCCGTTCATCGAGTCCTGGGTCACCGGCGACAAGCGCGAGCACCACATCCTGGACCGCCCGCGCAACGCCCCGACCCGCACGGCCTTCGGTGTCGCCTGGATCGCGGAGTACATCGTGCTCCTCATCGGCGGTGGCAACGACATGTTCGCGCAGTACTTCCACCTCTCGATCAACAACATCACCTGGTTCGTGCGGATCGGCTTCTTCGCCGTCCCGGTGATCGCGTTCATCATCACCAAGCGCATCTGCCTCGGCCTGCAGCGCCGGGACCACGACAAGGTGCTGCACGGTCGCGAGACCGGCATCATCAAGAGGCTGCCGCACGGTGAGTTCATCGAGGTCCACGAGCCCCTGGACCAGGCCAAGCTGCACACGCTCACGGCGCACGAGCAGTACAAGCCGCTGGAGCTCGGCCCGACGGTCGACGAGAACGGCGTCGAGCGGAAGCCGAAGATGATGGAGAAGCTCCGCGTCAAGCTGAGCCAGGGCATGTACAGCGCCGACAACCAGATTCCGAAGCCCACGGTGGAGGAGTACAAGGAGATCCAGAGCGGCCACGGCCACCACTGATCCCGCATGAGGGTCTGATTTCGGTCAGTCCCGGTGTCGCCCACGGCGAGAGCCCCGTCCAGGGTCTGGACGGGGCTCTTTGCCGTCTGCCCGGCCTGGATAGGCTGAAGACCTTCCCATTCGACTGTGGACCCTCAGGAGCGGACCATGAACGTTGTGACCCCGGCAGGCGGCGACAGCGTGGCGGCCCGGTCCTGGCCGGCCGTACTGGACGCGCTGCTCTCGGGCCGGGACCTGCACGCCGAGGACACGGCGTGGGCCCTGGACCGGATCATGCGCGGTGAGGCCACCGACGCCCAGATCGCCGGTTTCGTGGTCGCCCTGCGGGCCAAGGGGGAGACGGTCGAGGAGATCAACGGTCTCGTGCGGACCATGTACGCGCACGCCAACCTGATCGAGGTGCCCGGCCGGACGGTGGACATCGTCGGCACCGGCGGCGACGGGGCCAAGACCGTCAACATCTCGACCATGTCCTCCATCGTGGTGGCCGGCACGGGCGCCAAGGTGGTCAAGCACGGCAACCGGGCCGCGTCCTCGGCGAGCGGCGCCTCCGACGTGCTGGAGAAGCTCGGCGTCAACCTGGACCTCACGCCCGAAGGCGTGGTGCGCGTGGCCGAAGAGGCCGGCATCACCTTCTGCTTCGCGGTGAAGTTCCACCCGGCACTGCGGCACGTGGCCACGGCCCGCCGGGAACTGGGCATCCGGACCACCTTCAACTTCCTGGGGCCGTTGACCAACCCGGCGCGGGTCCGGGCGCAGGCCACCGGCGTCGCCGACGCCAGGGTGGCGCCCATCGTGGCGGGCGTGCTCGCGGACCGCGGCTCCTCCGCCCTGGTGTTCCGCGGTGACGACGGCCTGGACGAGCTGACCACGACGGCGACGTCCCGGGTGTGGTGGGTGCGCGACGGGCACGTGCAGGAGCAGGCCTTCGACCCGCGCGACGTGGGCATCGACCTGGTGGACGTCGCCGAACTGCGGGGCGCGGACGCCTCGTACAACGCGGACGTCGCCCGGCGGCTGCTGGCCGGCGAGACCGGCCCGGTGCGCGACGCCGTGCTGCTGAACTCGGCCGCCGCCCTGGTGGCCCTGGACCCGGGCAGCGGCTCCTTGGAGGAGCAGGTCCGGGCGGGCGTCGAGCGCGCCGCGGAGGCCATCGACTCCGGCGCCGCGCGGGCCGCCCTGGAGCGGTGGGTGGCCGCCAGCAACGCCTGACGACCTGACGGATCGTTTTCGGCCAAGACCCCGGTCCGGCATGCGGACCGGGGTCTTGTGCGTGCGGGATCTTGTGGCAGGATGACTGACCAGGTCACGAGTGACAGCGTTTCGGCCCCGGCTTGCTGTCCGGCAACCCTCCTTCCGTGGCGGGGTGCCCCGGGTGATGACCAGGCTGTGGACAGCAAGGTCCGCGGCAAGCGCGGATCCCTCGACACCAGGGGTCCTGGTCTTCGAGGAGCGTTTTCCGTGAGCAAGCGAATGCGATAGGGCGGCTCCGCCCCTCCTTCCCCCCTCGGACCGCGGCCCTTTCCCCCTGCGTACCCGGTCAGCCGCGTGCGCCCCGGCCCGTGCTCCGAGGCATTTCCCCGTCCGCCGGACGGCCGCAGCGCCGTACCCGCCGACGGGTGACATCCGAAGCCGTTCCGCCCTGCCCGCCGGGAGATTCCGCCATGTCCGCATTCCTCAACGCCGCCGCCGTCGTCTCTGCACCTGCCTCTGCCCCCGCTCCTTCCGGTGCCGCCGTCGGGGCCGGGGCCGGGGCCGGCGGCGCCGTCTGTGCCGGGCCGCTCCCGGTCCTCGGGCGGGACGTCACCGTCCCGCTCGTCACCGGCGGCGAGGTCACCTACGCGGCCCTCGACTACGCGGCCAGCGCACCCGCCCTCCAGCGCGTCTGGGACGACGTGGCCGCGTACGCCCCCTACTACGGCAGCGTGCACCGCGGCGCGGGCTACCTCTCGCAGCTCTCCACCGACCTCTTCGAACAGAGCCGGGCCGAGGTCGCCGCGTTCCTGGACTGCCGCCCGTCCGACCAGGTGATCTTCACCCGGTCCACCACCGACTCCCTCAACCTGCTCGCCGCGGCCCTCCCCGCCGACTGCCGGGTCTTCGTCTTCGAGACCGAGCACCACGCCTCGCTGCTCCCCTGGGACGGCGCGCAGGTCACGTACCTCGACGCACCGCGCACCCCGGACGGGGCCGTGGACACCCTGGAGCGGGCCCTCGCCGACCGGGAGCCCGGGGAAGGGCCGGCGCTGGTCTGCGTCACCGGGGCGTCGAACGTCACCGGTGAGCTGTGGCCGGTGGAGGAACTCGCCGCCGCCGCGCACGCCCACGGGGCGCGGATCGTCCTCGACGCCGCCCAGTTGGCCCCCCACCACCCCGTCTCCGTCCAGGCCCTCGACGTGGACTGGGTGGCCTTCTCCGGGCACAAGCTGTACGCGCCCTTCGGGTCGGGCGTGCTGGCCGGCCGGGCCGACTGGCTCCAGCAGGCCCGGCCGTACCTCGCCGGCGGTGGGGCCTCGCGCACCGTCGCCCGCCGCGACGACGGTGGCGTGGACGTCGAATGGCACACCACGGCCGCCCGCCACGAAGCCGGATCCCCCAACGTCATCGGCGCCTACGCCATCGCGTCCGCCTGCCGTGCCCTGACCGGGGCGGGCTTCGACCGGCTCGTCGCCCGCGAGCAGGAGCTGATCGCACAGGTCCGCGCGGGCCTGGCCGGCATCCCGCAGGTGCGGATCCTCTCCCTGTTCGGGGACGACGCCCCGCGCGTCGGCGTCATTTCCTTCGTGGTGGAGGGCTGGAACAGCTCCCACTTCGCCGCCGCCCTGTCGGCCGAGTACGGCATCGGGGTCCGCGACGGCCTGTTCTGCGCCCACCCGCTCGTGCGCACCCTCCTCGGCAGCGCCCCCCAGGAGCCCGGCGCGTGCGGGGCCCCGGAGGCGCATCCGGGGGAGCGAAGCGAGGTGGGGGTCCCCCCGGCCGGAGGCTGGGGGAGGTCGCTCAACGCGATCAGGGTCAGCTTCGGCGCCGGGACCCCCGACGAGCACGTGGAGCGGTTCGTCCGGGCGGTCGGGGAACTCGTCAGCGAGGGCGCGCAGTGGCAGTACCGCACCGAGGAGGGCCGCTGCGTCCCGGCCGTGTGACGGGGGTGCCGGTCACCAGACGTGCCGGTCATGGCCGGCACGCCGCCCGGTGCCCACCGCCCTGACCTGCGAGGAGGACCGGTCGCCGCCGGGTCTGGAGGACCGGCCGGCTCTGACGCCGGGGCCCAGCGACGCGGTGGCGCGGCGGCCGGATGCGGCGGTCGGCCCGGCTGCCGAGCGGCCGCGGCGAACTCGACGGCGGTCCGGCAGCGGCCCGGAGGGGCGCCGGGAACCGCGCGACCGGCCAGGACCGGGCCGCGGGCGGTCGCCGGCCCGTCGCGGCACCCGGCTCCCGCGGCGCGCTCAGGCGTCCAGGCCGATGGCGAAGGCCGCTTCCAGGTCGTGCTGGGAGTAGGTGCGGAACGCCACGTGGGTGTCCGTCGCCTCCACGCCGGGGATCTTGCTGATGCGGCCCGGGATGATGTCCGCCAGGTCGTCGTGGCGGTGCACGCGGACCAGGGCGATGAGGTCGTACGTCCCCGTGACGGAGTAGACCTCGCTGACGTTCTCCAGCGCCGCGATGGACTCGGCGATCTCGGGGATGCGGTCCACGCTGGTCTTGATGAGCACGATCGCGGTGATCATGGCTGACTGTCTCCCTCGGTGGCCGTCGCTGGTCGCCTCACTCTAGTCGCACGCCGGTAGCGCACCCACGCGTGGACGAAGCCGAGGGAGAAGCCCACCAGGTGCGCCAGGTACGCCACCCCCGGTCCGCTGTCCGCCCGGTGCGCCGCCACCCACTGCAGGGCGAACCAGAACAGCAGCACGAGCCGGGCGGGGAACCGCAGCGGCAGGAAGAACAGGAACGGGAACAGGCTCGTCACCCGGGCCCGCGGGAACAGGTACAGGAACGCGCCCAGCACCGCCGAGATCGCACCGGACGCCCCGACCAGGGTCTCCCCGGAGGAGGCGTTGGCCGCCGCGTACGCCGCGAGCGCGAGGTAGCCCGTGCACACGTAGAAGCAGAGGAAGGCCGTGCGGCCCATCCGCTCCTCCGTCATCGCGCCGAAGACGTGGAGGAAGAGCAGGTTGCCCAGGAGGTGCAGCCAGCTGCCGTGGACGAACAGGGCGGTCAGCGGCGTCAGCAGCGCCCGCACGGACCCGCCGAAGAGCTCGTCCGGGACCACGCCCCAGCGCCGGAAGTACGCGGTCCCCGTCTCCATCAGCTGCTCGCCGGTCCCGTAGGAGGGGTTCAGGCCCGAGGCGGGACCGAGTAGGAACACCACGCAGCACGCGGCGATCAACGTGTGGGTGACCACCGGGCCCCGGGCGGCCTCGCGCACGGCCGGCCACTTTACGATCATGCGATTGAGCATGACCCGACCGGCCCCTTCCCACGCCCCGGCAGGCCGTAGGGTTACGTGCTGCGGTCCGCCGATTCCTGCAGACGGCGGCTTTAATTGAAAGAGCTACGAAGGAGAGTGCGGCCTGATGACGGTTCCCCTGCCGACCGACAGCACCCGGTGGCGTTGCACGCTGTGCGGCAACCTCACGCGTTTCGACGTCACTCGATCGTCGAAGGTCGTGGAGTACGTCCACCTGGATCTTGCCGGGGAGCCCAAGGTCGAGGAGCGCGAGGTGGTCAGTGAGACCATCGAGTCGGTCCGCTGCCGCTGGTGCAACGCGGTGGACCAGATCGAACTCGTGAACAGGCCGGGCGCGGACTCCTGACGGAGCCGCGCCCCACCGAGAGGAGCACGGTAGGGGTGACGGATTGTGGAGCCAGGAAGCGGCGCTGACCCGGCCGATGCGGCCGGCGACGCCGCCGAGGTGCTCGACCGCCCGCTGCCGGAGGGCGTGCGGCGCCGGGTCGTCGCGCTCGTCTCGGAGGCCTTCGGCGGACTGACGGTCGCGGACCTACCGGGACAGCTGCGCCAGTACGCCCGGTTCACCCCGAGCCGGCGCGCCAAGTTCGCGGGCAACGCCATGGCCGCGGCCGTGGAGACGGACGCCGTCTTCCGCGGCCGCGTCGCCGAGAAGGTGCGCGAGGCACAGGCGGAGCTGGCCGGGGCGCTGGATTCCGGCGCCCCGCCCGCGGCCGCCGATCCGTTGGACGTGGCGGCCGCGGCGTACGTCCTGCGACCCGTGGGTTGGGTGAAGCTGGTGGCCGCCGCGGGCGAGGAGGCGCAGCGCGTCGACGCCGAGCGGGCGGACGAGGAGGCCCGGCGCGAAGTGGACCGGCTCCGCGAGGAGCTGGCCCACGTACGGGACCTCCAGCGGCACGGCGGCGAGCAGGTGCGCGGTGAGCTGGAGGCGGCCCGCAGGGAAGCCGAATCGCTTCAGCGCAAGCTGCGCAGCGCCCTGAGCGACGTCAAGCGGGGTGAAGCGGCCCTGCGCAAGCTCACTGCCGAGATCGAGGGGATCCGGGCCGAGGCGGCCGGGCAGGTGGCGGCCGCCGAGAGCGAGACGCGCCGGCTCAAGTCCCGGCTGGCGGAGGCCGAGGCGGCGCTGGAGACGTCCCGCCGGGCCGCCCGCGAGGGCCGCAGCGTCGAGGACATGCGGCTGCGGTTGCTGCTGGACACGGTGCTGGACGCGGCCCAGGGGCTACGCCGGGAGCTGGCGCTGCCGCCGCTGTCGACGCGGCCCGCCGAGACGGTGGACGCGGTGGAGCCGGGCCGGATGAGTCCGAAGGACATCGCGGCGCGGGCGCTGTCGGAGACCGACCCGGCGCTGCTGGACCAGTTGCTGGCGCTGCCTCAGGTGCACCTGGTCGTCGACGGCTACAACGTCACCAAGACCGGCTATCCGACGATGCCGCTGGAGAAGCAGCGCCTGCGGCTGCTGGGCGGGCTGTCGATGCTGGCCGCCCAGACCGGCGCGGAGATGACCTGCGTGTTCGACGGGGCGGAGCTGGCCGCGCCGGTGCTGCTCGCACCGCCGCGCGGGGTCCGGGTGCTCTTCTCCAAGCCGGGCGTCACGGCGGACGAGCTGATCCGCCAGCTGGTGCGCGCGGAGCCCCCGGGCCGGCCGGTGGTCGTCGTCTCGACGGACCGCGAGGTGGCCGACGGGGTGGCGAAGGCCGGAGCCCGGCCCGTGACGTCCGCTTTGCTCCTGAAGCGGCTTTCGCGCGTTTCCTAACTCCTCGGTGGAATGCCGGATTTCGCCGGCCCGCCGGAGAACGTACCGTCAACTCATCCGTACGGAGCGTGCGCTGAAGGTAAAGAACCTGGTCGGGGGCCGGGTTTTTTGCCGAGGGGGTTTGAAGTGATCACACGGGGTCACTAGGGTCTGCTCAAACCTTCGTGCGGTAGATCACTCATTCGGGGTGTCGGCGGAGGTGTCGCCGGCCCGTGCGCTCCTCACGCGCCCCCTCTTCCGGCGGTGCGAGTAAAGGAGCCCGGCTCGTGGCGTCCCACCGTCGACCCAAGCAGCCGGGCCGTGCACGGGTGACCGTGCTCACCGCCACGGCCGCCGCCGCCGTCGCCCTCTCCGCCCACAGCGCCTCCGCCGCACCGAACCAGCCGGGCAAGGACGAGGTCAAGGCCAAGGTCGACGCCCTCTACGAGGAGGCGGAGCAGGCCACCGAGAAGTCCAACCTGGCCAAAGAGCGCCAGGACAAGCTGGAGAAGGAGATAGACCGGCTCCAGGACCAGGTCGCCCGCGGCCAGGAGGAGCTCAACCAGCTGCGCTCCACGCTCGGTTCGATGGCCAGCGCCCAGTACCGCACCGGCGGCATGGACCAGTCCGTCGCCCTCTTCCTCTCCGACGACCCCGAGTCCTACCTCGACAAGGCGTCCGCCCTGCAGCAGCTGACGGGCAAGCAGGTCGAGGCCGTCCAGAAGATCCAGGCGAAGCAGCGCAGCCTCGCGCAGCAGCGCCAGGAAGCCGCCGGCAAGCTCGCCGACCTCGACGCCACCCGCAAGGAGCTCGGCGAGAAGAAGAAGGCCTCGCAGGCCAAGCTCGCCGAGGCCCAGTCCCTCCTCAACACCCTGACCGCGCAGGAGCGCCAGCAGCTCAAGGACGAGGACAGTCGCGCCAGCCGGGGCGAGGCCGACCGCGCCGACCTCGGCAGCGTGAACGCGTCCGGCCGGGCCGGCGCCGCCCTGGCGGCCGCCAAGACCAAGCTGGGCTACGCGTACGTCTCCGGCGCCACCGGCCCCAGCGCCTTCGACTGCTCCGGCCTGACGCAGTGGGCGTACAAGCAGGCGGGCGTCAGCATCTCGCGCACCACCTACACCCAGGTCAACGACGGCACCCGGATCGGCCGCAGCCAGCTCCAGCCCGGCGACCTGGTGTTCTTCTACTCGGACCTGCACCACGTCGGCCTGTACGCGGGCAACGGGACGGTGCTGCACGCCTCGAACCCCCGCGGCGGCATCAAGTACGAGTCGATCAACAACATGCCGTTCCAGTTCGGCGTCCGCGTCTGACACCGCCCATCCGGGCGAATTGCACGGCCCCGCCCTGACCTCGCGCCCCGCCGATGACCTGCGTCAGAGGCGGGGCACCCGCAGGCGCGACCCGCGGCGGTCGTTGGCCGGCCCGTAGCCGCGCGGCTACTGTCTGCCAGCGCGGAAGCCCGGCACACGGCCGTCCACGGGGGACGGACCCGGTCCCGCGCAGCGTAAGGGAGCGGTTCCGCATGGCGTCCCACCGTCGGTCCGGACCCGGCAACCTCGACCGGAACACCAAGGTCGGCGTCCTGACCGCCGCCGCGGCGGCCACCGCAGCCGCGATCACCGCGGTGCCCGCCATCGCCGCACCCGCCCTGCCGAACGAGCCCTCGGCGAGCATCCGGGCCCAGGTCGACCGGCTCTTCGAAGAGGCCGAGCGGGCCACCGAGCGCTTCAACGAGGCCGGGGAGCGGGCCGACCGGCTCCGCGCCGAGGTCGACCGCGCCCGGGACCGGCTGGCCCGCGGCCAGGACCGCATCAACACCATGCGCGGCCTCCTCGGTGCCTTCGCCGGAGCCCAGTACCGCTCCGGCGGCATCGACCCGTCCGTCGCCCTGATGCTGTCCGAGGACCCGGACGAATACCTCGACAGGGCCGCCACCCTCGGCCGGCTCACCGACCACCAGGCCCGGCAGCTCGACGAACTGCGCAAGGAACAGCGGCGGCTGGGCCAACAGCGCAGCGAGGCCGCGCAGAAGCTCTCCGAACTCGACGCCGTACGGGCCGACGTGGCCCGGCAGAAGCGCGTGGTGACGGCGAAGCTCGCCGCGGCCCGGCGGCTGCTGAACGAGATGCCCGCCGAGGAACGCGCCGACTTCGAGCGGGCCTCCCGCTCCGCCGGCCGCGACGGCGCACTGCCCGACCCGTCCGCCGCCGGCTCGTCCGGCCCCTCCTCGGTCCGCGCCGCGGCGGCCGTGCGGGCCGCCCGCTCCGCGGTGGGCCGGCCGTACATCTGGGGCGCCACGGGCCCCTCCGGCTTCGACTGCTCCGGGCTGATGGTGTGGTCGTACCGGCAGGCGGGCGTCTCCCTGCCGCGCACCTCCCAGGCCCAGCGGTACGCGGGCCGCCAGGTCCCGCTGTCCCAGGCCCGGCCGGGAGACCTGGTCACCTACCGCTCCGACGCCAGCCACGTCGGCATGTACGTCGGCAACGGCCAGGTGGTGCACGCCCCGTACCCCGGGGCCAGGGTGCGCTACGACCCCGTCGGCATGATGCCGGTGTCCTCGGTCACCCGCCCCTGAGCGCAGCCCTGGCTAGGATCGGCGGATGCCCCCGCTCCGCCGAGCCGCCCCGCTGCCGCTGCCGGTGCCCCTGCCGGTGCTGCTGCCCCTGCAGCCGCTGGCGGTGTGCCTGCTGCTGTGCGCGCTGGTGTGCGGGCTGCTCTCCGGTTGCACCGCGGCCGCGCCCGTGCCGCCCGACACCGCCGACCGGGACGTCCGCGCCGCCGTCACCGCCTGGGCGCGGCAGCCGCCCGCGGAGCTCGCCGGCATCCCGCTGGAGGGCTGGGCGTACGAGGTCACCGGCGTTCGGCGGGACGGAGCCCGGGCCACCGCCGCCGCTGAGCTGCGCTACCGCCTCGCCGGCTACGACACCGCCGCCGCCGGCTCCGCCCGCGAGGTGCGGCTCAGCCTGACCGGCGGGCGGTGGCGGGTCACCGGCGACGCGCCCGCCCCCGGAGCGCCGCCGCAGCTGTGGGACCAGGGCCCGGTGGCGGTGGTCCGGGGAGCGCACAGCCTCGTGCTCGGCACCGGCCCCGGAGGGGGAACCGGAGCCCTGTCCGCCGTCGCGGCCGAGGCCGACCGGGCGGTGCCCGCGGTGAACGCCGCCTGGCCGCAGCCGTGGGCCGGACGGATCGTGGTGCTGGTACCCGGCTCGGTGGACGCGATGGCGGCGCTGCTGGGGCGGCGGGCCGCCGAGTACCGGGGCATGGCCGCGGTGACCACCGGCCGTGTCGGGGGCGGCCCCGCCCCCGCCGACCGGATCGTCGTCAACCCTGAGGGGTACGCCGAACTCACCGCGGAGGGCCGCGCCGTCGTCCTGACCCACGAAGCCACCCATGTGGCCACCCGCTCGGCGACCTCGACCACCACCCCGCTGTGGCTGTCGGAGGGCTTCGCGGACTGGGCGGCGTACCGCGGCACCGACCCCGCCCCCGGGCGGGCCGCGCCGGCGCTCGGCCGGGCGGTGCGGCGCGGGGAACCGCCCGCCCGGCTGCCGCGCAACGAGGACTTCGCCTTCGGCGGCGACCCGGAGGCGCTGGCCCGCGGGTACGAGGGCGCCTGGCTGGCCTGCCGGCTCGTCGCGCGGAGGTGGGGCGACGCCGCCCTCGTCGACCTGTACGCCCGCACGGGCCGCGCACCGCTCCCGCACGCCCTGCGGGAGGTCCTCGGGACGGACGAGACCGCCCTGACCGCGGCCTGGCGGGACTCCCTGCAGGCCGAGCTCGGCGACGTGGCCGCACCGGCGCAGTAGCGGGGCGGCCCGTTCCCGACGGCAGCGGCGGGGCCGGCGGGACGGTCCGGTACTGTCGGCAGGCGATGCACAAGACGCTGATCGTGACCAACGACTTCCCGCCGCGACCCGGCGGCATCCAGGCCTTCCTGCACAACATGGCACTGCGCCTGGACCCCGACCGGATCGTCGTCTACGCCTCCACCTGGAAGCACGGTGCGGAGGGCCGCGAGGCCACCGCCGCCTTCGACGCCGAGCAGCCGTTCCAGGTCGTGCGCGACCGTACGACGATGCTCCTGCCGACGCCGCGGGTCACCCGCCGGGCCGTGGGGCTGCTGCGCGAACACGGCTGCGAATCGGTGTGGTTCGGAGCCGCCGCCCCGCTCGGCCTGATGGGACCGGCGCTGCGCCGGGCCGGGGCCCGACGGATCGTGGCGACCACGCACGGGCACGAAGCCGGCTGGGCCCAGCTCCCGGCGGCGCGGCAGCTGCTGCGCCGGATCGGCGAGGGCACGGACACCCTGACCTACCTGGGGGAGTACACCCGCTCCCGCATCGCCTCGGCGCTGACCGGCCCGGCGGCGGACCGGATGGTGCAGCTGCCGCCGGGCGTGGACGAGAAGACCTTCCACCCGGGGTCGGGCGGCGACGAGATCCGCGCCCGGCTGGGGCTCTCGGACCGGCCGGTCGTGGTGTGCGTCTCGCGGCTCGTGCCGCGCAAGGGGCAGGACACGCTGATCGAGGCGATGCCGCGGATTCTGGCGGCGGTACCGGACGCGGTGCTGCTGATCGTCGGCGGCGGGCCGTACGAGGACGACCTGCGGCGGCTCGCCGGTGGTACGGGGGTCGCGGATTCGGTGGTGTTCACGGGCGCGGTCCCGTGGTCCGAACTCCCGGCCCACTACGGCGCCGGCGACGTCTTCGCCATGCCGTGCCGGACCCGGCGGGGCGGGTTGGACGTGGAAGGCCTCGGCATCGTCTACCTGGAGGCTTCGGCGACCGGTCTGCCGGTGGTTGCCGGGGACTCCGGCGGGGCGCCGGACGCGGTGCTGGACGGGGAAACGGGGTGGGTCGTCCGGGGTGGCGACCCCGGGGACGCGGCGGACCGCATCGTCGCCCTGCTCCAGGATCCGGAGCTGCGCCGCCGCATGGGCGAGCGGGGGCGCGCCTGGGTCGAGGAGAAGTGGCGCTGGGACCTCCTGGCCGACCGCCTCCGCGCCCTCCTCTAGCCGACGCCTCCAGCCGCCGTCCGTCCTACTGCGCGTTCCCGCTGCGCCCGCGGGCCGACCGGAACTGCGCGAGAAACCACAGCCGAGGCGCAGGTCGGGGTCCGGGGCCGCCCCGGTTCGGGAAGGGGCGGGGTGGGGAGCGGCTCCGCGCAGCGGAACGGGCCGCGGTAGCAGCCGCCGGGCGCGGCGTAGCCAGAGGTCACTGTCACGGTTGACCGTGGCTGCGGGGGGTATGGGCGGAAGGCCCGATTCCGCCCATCATGCGGCCATGGACCCCCACCTGACGCGCCGTCACTTCCTCGGCATCGGCGCACTCCAGACCGCCGCAGCCCTCGGCTTCACCCGGATCGGCCTCGGCTCCGCCGCCGCGGCCGAACCCCCCGCCGTCCCGTACGCCCCCGCCATCGTCGTCGGCTCGGGCTACGGCGCGGCCGTGGCCGCCCTCCGCCTCGGGCAGGCCGGCATCCGTACCGTCGTCCTCGAAATGGGCCGGCTGTGGAACACCCCCGGCCCGGACGGCAAGGTCTTCCCCTCGACCTCCGCCCCCGACCACCGCTCCATGTGGTTCCGCACCCGCACCGAGGCCCCGCTCGCCACCTTCCTCTGGCTCGACGTCGTCAACCGGGACATCAGCCCCTACCCCGGCGTCCTCGACCGCGTGCACCACGGCGACATGTCCGTCTACGTGGGGCGCGGCGTCGGCGGCGGCTCCCTCGTCAACGGCGGCATGGCGCCGACCCCGCGCCGCTCGTACTTCCAGCAGGTGCTGCCCCGCGTCGACGCCGACGAGATGTACGGCACCTACTTCCCACGGGCCCGCGCCCTGCTCGGCGTCAACGACGTCGACCCGGCCTGGTTCGAATCCACCGACTGGTACCGCTTCGCCCGGATCTCCCGCAAGCACGCCCACCGCACCGGCCTGCGCACCGTCTTCGTGCCCAACGTGTACGACTTCGGGTACATGCAGCGCGAGGCGGCCGGCACCGTGCCCCGCTCCGCCCTCGCCGGCGAGGTCATCTACGGCAACAACCACGGCAAGAAGAGCATCGACAAGACCTACCTGGCGGCCGCCCTCGGCACCGGGAACGTCACCATCGAGACCCTGCAGCGCGTCGTCGGCGTACGGCAGGAGCCGGACGGCACCTACGTGCTCACCGTGCACGGCAGCGACCTGACCGGGCGGGTGACGCAGGTCCGCGAACTCGGCTGCCGGCAGCTCTTCCTCGGCGCCGGGAGCCTCGGCACCACCGAGATGCTGCTGCGCGCCCGGGAGCGCGGCACCCTGCCCGCGCTGAGCGAGCGGGTCGGCCACGGCTGGGGCCCCAACGGCAACGTCATGACCGCCCGCGCCAACCACCTGTGGGACACCGTCGGCGCCCGCCAGGCCACCATGCCCGCCCTTGGCATCGACGACTGGGACAACGCGGCGAACCCGGTCTTCGCCGAAATCGCGCCGCTGCCGATGGGCATCGAGCACTGGGTCTCGATGTACCTGGCCATCACGAAGAACCCCGAGCGGGGCCACTTCACGTACGACCCGGCCACCGACTCGGCGCGGCTGCACTGGCGGCGCGAGCAGAACGCGCCGGCCGTGGCCGCCGCGAAGAGCCTCTTCGACCGGATCAACCGGGCCAACGTCACCATCTACCGGTACGACCTGTTCGGCGGGAACAAGCCCTTCGCCGACACCTTCACCTACCACCCGCTCGGCGGCTGCGTCCTCGGCGAGGCGACCGACGACCACGGCCGCGCCAAGGGGTACCGGGGGCTGTACGTCGTCGACGGCTCGCTGGTCCCGGGATCGCTCGGCGTGAACCCGTTCGTCACCATCACCGCCCTCGCGGAACGCAACATGGCCCGGATCCTCGCCGAGGACCCGCGCTGACGCGCAGCGGGCGGACCGGCGGGGACCCGGGCCGAGGGGCCGGGCCGAGGGCTCAGGAGGTGTAGAGCGCCTCGATCTCGTGGGCGAAGTCCTTCGCCACCACGTTGCGCTTCAGCTTCAGCGACGGCGTGATGTGGCCCGACTCCTCCGTGAACTGGGAGGGCAGGATGCGGAACTTCCGCACCGATTCCGCCTTGGAGACCGCCGCATTGCCGTCGTCCACGGCCTTCTGGACGGCGGCGATGAGGTCCGCGTCCTCCCGCAGGTCCGCCGCCGTCGAGCCGGCCGGCTTGCCGTTCTCCGCGGCCCAACGGCCGAGGAACTCCTCGTCGATGGTGACCAGCGCCGCCACGAAGGGCCGCGCGTCACCGACCACCATGCACTCCGCGACCAGCGCGTGCGCCCGGATCCGGTCCTCGATCACCGCGGGGGCGACGTTCTTGCCGCCGGCCGTGACGATGAGCTCCTTCTTCCGCCCGGTGATCGTGAGGTAGCCGTCCTCGTCGAGGGTGCCGACGTCGCCCGTGTGGAACCAGCCGTCGGTGAGCGCCTCGGCGGTCGCCGCCTCGTTCTGCCAGTAGCCCTGGAAGACCTGCTCGCCGTGCAGGAGCACCTCACCGTCGTCGGCGATCCGCACCACCGAGCCGGGCAGCGGCTGGCCGACCGATCCGATCTTCGGCCGGTCCCACGGGTTGAACGCCGTCGCCGCACAGGACTCCGTCAGACCGTAGCCCTCCAGCACGGTGAAGCCGATGCCGCGGAAGAAGTGGCCGAGGCGCTCGCCCAGCGGGGCGCCGCCGGAGATCGCGTACTCGCCGCGCCCGCCGAGGACCGCGTGCAGCTTGCGGTAGACCAGCTTCGAGAACAGCTTGTGCTTCAGCCGCAGGCCGAAGGACGGCCCGGCCGGGGTGTCCAGCGCCCGGCTGTACGCGATGGCCGTCTCGGCCGCCGCATCGAAGATCTTCCCCTTGCCGTCGGCCTGCGCCTTGGCGCGCGCCGAGTTGTAGACCTTCTCGAAGACCCGCGGCACGCCCAGGATCAGCGTCGGCCGGAAGGACTGGAGCTCGTCGGTCAGGTTCTTGATGTCCGGTACGCAGCCCAGGCGGATCGGCGCCAGCACGGCCGCCACCTCCACCAGCCGGCCGAAGACGTGCGCGGCCGGCAGGAACAGCAGCACCGAGCACTCGCCCGTGCGGAACAGCGGGCTCAGCCGCTCCACCACGTTGCCGCACTCGGCGAAGAAGTTGCGGTGGGTCAGCACGCAGCCCTTGGGACGGCCGGTGGTGCCCGACGTGTACACGATGGTGGCCGGGTCGTCGGCGTTCGCCAGCGAGCTGCGCTCGTCGACCTCGGCGTCGGAGATCCCGGCGCCGGCCGCCTTCAGCGTCTCCGCGGCGCCCTGCTCGATCTCCCAGACCTCGCGCAGCTCCGGCAGCCCGTCGCGCAAGCCGGCCACGGCCGCGCTGTGGCCGGGGCCCTCCACGATCACCGCGACGGCACCGGAATCGCCGAGGATCCACTGGATCTGCTCCGGCGAGCTGGTCTCGTACACCGGGACGGTGACGCCGCCGGCGGACCAGATCGCGAAGTCGAACAGCACCCACTCGTAGCGGGTGCGGGAGATCAGGCCGACCCGGTCCCCGGGCTGGACGCCGGCCGCGATCAGGCCCTTGGCGGTGGCGCGGACTTCGGCCAGGAACTCCCTCGCCGTGACGTCCTCCCACCGGTCGCCGGCCTTGCGCCCCATGACGGCGGTGTCCGGATGCTGCGCGGCGTTGCGGCGGATGAGATCCGTCAGGTTCCCGTCCGACGGGACCTCGTACAGGGCCGGAAGGCTGAACTCGCGCAAGACAACTGCTCCTCTGGGCGCCATCGCCACCGTGTGGACCGACCGGACGTTACCCACCGGTAGTGGGTTCCCGATAGAGGGAACCGGCCAGATGTTCCGTGCGTCACATGACGCGGCACTGCCCTGCCGACATTAGTCGACCAAGTCAACGACTCGGAAGTAACCGCAGGTAGGGCCCCTGGTGACACCCGCTCTACCCGCACCCCTCCGACCCCCCTAGGGTGGCCCCATGGGTGGCAGCACAGGTGGCAGGAAAAGCGGCACGCGCGTCCACGTCGTCAGCGACGTCCACGGCAACACCGAGGCGCTCGCACGCGCCGGCGAGGGTGCCGACGCGCTGATCTGCCTCGGTGACCTCGTCCTCTTCCTCGACTACGCCGACCACTCCCGCGGCATCTTCCCCGACCTCTTCGGCGTCGAGAACACCGACCGGATCGTCGAGCTGCGCAACGCCCGCCGCTTCGAGGAGGCCCGCGCCTTCGGCCGCCGGCTCTGGCAGGGCCTGGACCGGGAACGGTTGATCGAGGAGGCGGTCCGCCGCCAGTACGCCGAGATGTTCGCCGCTTTCCCGCAGCCCACGTACGCCACCTACGGCAACGTCGACATGCCCGGTCTGTGGCAGGAGTACGCCGGCCCCGGCACCACCGTCCTAGACGGCCAGCGCGTGGAGATCAGCGGCCGCGTCTTCGGCTTCGTCGGCGGCGGTCTGCCCTCCCCGATGCGCACCCCGTACGAGGTCGACGAGGAGGAGTACGCCGCCAAGGTCGAGGCCCTCGGCGAGGTGGACGTGCTGTGCTCGCACATCCCGCCGGAGGTCCCCGAGCTCTGCTACGACACCGTTGCCCGCCGCTTCGAGCGGGGCAGCGAGGCCCTGCTCGCAGCGATCCGCCGGACCCGGCCCCGGTACGCCCTCTTCGGGCACGTGCACCAGCCGCTCGCCCGGCGCATGCGGATCGGCGGCACGGAGTGCGTGAACGTCGGGCACTTCGCCGCCACCGGAAGGCCCTGGGCCATGGAGTGGTGACCTCCGCACGCACGGTAGCCTGCACGCGGCGGCCGTAGGCCGCACACATCCTCGAACTCCCCCAGCTACCGCTGGGAGGTGCCCCCAGTCCCGGAGGAGCGACCGCGATGGCGGAACACACCAGCTCGAGCATCACGATCGATGCGGCGCCGGCCGACGTCATGGCCGTGATCGCCGACTTCGCCCGCTACCCCGAGTGGACCGGTGAGGTGAAGGAGGCCGAGGTGCTGTCGACCGACGCCGAAGGCCGCGCGGAGAAGGTCCGGCTGCTGCTCGACGCCGGCGCGATCAAGGACGACCACACCCTCGCCTACACCTGGAAGGGCACGGACGAGGTCAGCTGGACCCTCGACAAGTCCCAGATGCTGCGCCAGCTCGACGGCTCCTACCGGCTCGCCCCCCTCGCCGGCGGCACGCGCACCGAGGTCACCTACCAGCTCACCGTGGACGTCAAGATCCCCATGCTCGGCATGATCAAGCGCAAGGCCGAGAAGGTCATCATCGACCGGGCCCTGGCCGGCCTGAAGAAGCGCGTCGAATCGACCGAGTCGGCCTGATCCGCGTGCACACCCTGCTCGTCACCGGTCCCGGCGGGGCCGGGCGGACCACCGTCGCCGCCGCCACCGCGGCCGCCGCCGCCCGGGCCGGGCAGCGGGTGCTGCTGCTGTCCGGCGACCCCGTACCCTGTGGCGCCCCGGACCCGGCCGGCGGGCCCACACCCCCCGGCGGTCCTGCGGACCCGCTCACCGCACTGGCCGGAGAGCCCGCCGGAGAGCCGGTCGAGGTGGCCCCCGGGCTGAACGCGGTGCCCGCCGGCGGGATCCTGGTCGCCCGTGTCGACTCCGGCGCGGAGTTCCGCGCCGAGCTCGCCGCCCTCCAGGAGCGCGGCTCCGCCCTCCTCGGCATGCTCGGCTCCCGGCCGCTCGCAACCGAGGAACTCACCGAGCTGCCCGGCGCCGAACAGTTCGCCCTGCTGCGCGCCCTGCGGCGGGCCGCCGCCGCGCCCGGCACCGACCTCGTCGTCGTCGACATGCCGCCGCTGCACCAGGCGCTGACCGTCCTGGCCCTGCCCGGGCAGCTGCGCCGCTACCTGGCCCGGTTGCTCCCCGCCGAACGGCAGGCCGCGCGGGCCCTGCGCCCCGTACTGGCCCAGCTGGCCGGCGTGCCCATGCCCGCGCAATGGCTGTACGAGGCCGCGGCCCGCTGGGACGAGGAGCTCGCCGCCGTCCAGCGGGTCGTCGAGGCCGACACCACCTCCCTGCGGCTGGTCGCCGAGCCGGGACCCGCCGCCGACGCCTCCCTGCGGACCGGGCTGCTCGGGGCCGCCCTCCTGAACCTGCCCGTCGGCGGGATCGTCGCCAACCGGACGGTGCCCCAGGGCTCGCCCGACCCCTGGCTCGCGGGACTCTCCGCCGAACAGGAGAAGTACGCCGCCCAATGGGCCGCCGACGCCGGCCGGCCCGTGGTCCCGCTGCCCCACCTCGGCCGCGCCCCCCGGGGCCCGGAGGACCTGGCGAAGCTCGCCCGGACGGCCGGGCTCGTGCCGGACGCCCCGCCGGCCCGCCGTGACTGGGTCGTCGAGGACCGGCTCGCCGAGGACGGGGTACTCGTCTGGGCGGTTCCCCTGCCCGGCGCGCACAAGCGCGACCTCGACCTGGTCCGGCGCGGCGACGAGCTGCTCATCGCGGCCGGCCCGTACCGGCGGATCGTTTCCCTGCCCTCCGCGCTGCGCCGCTGCACCGTCACCGGCGCCGCCCTCACCGACGGCGCGCTGCGGATCCGGTTCACCCCCGACCCGGCACTGTGGCCCCACAGGCCCTGAACGGCGTACCCCCGTTCGGGTAACGTCGAAAGCAGTACACGAGAACCCGTACACGCAACGCAGTACCGAGCAGTACGCCACCCGTACGCACTGCACCGCACCACACGTCACGCAGCTGCCTCAGGAGAGTCCGCCATGAGCGAGGCCACCGACCGTCCCACCGACGACGACGCCTGGGCCAAGGCCTGCGCCGAGGACCTCGCCGCCGAGGAGGAACGCCGCCGCTCCCGGCACGGCGGCACCGGCTCCCCGTACGGGACCGGAACCGCCGCCGAGGAGCTGTTCAAGCTGTTCGAGGCCGTCGCCGACAAGGTCTCCGCCCTGAACAACCCGCTGCTCGGAGCCACCGCCCAGGGTGCGGTGCGGCAGGTGCTCGACCAGGCGAAGGCCGCCGCCAAGCCCGTCGTCGAACGCAACCCCGAGGTGTTCGGCCACCTCGCGGCAGCCGGATCCGAGCTCCTCGCCGCCTACCGCTCGGCCGTCGAGGGCCACGAACGCCGCTGGACCAGCGGCGAGAACGCCCCCGGCGCCGGCCCCGACCGGCCCGCGGGCGACGGCTCCGATCCCCGCGACGAGGGCGGAACGGGCCCCTCCCAGCGCATCGACCTCGACTGAGAGGCCACCGCGCTCGGGTACGGTTGGCCGTGGCGGGGTTTGACCGGAAACCGAGGGACTAATGGGACTCACCATCGGCGTCGACATCGGCGGCACGAAGATCGCGGCCGGCGTGGTCGACGAAGAGGGCACCATCCTTGAGACGTACAAGGTGCCCACCCCGCCGACCGCGGACGGCGTGACGGACGCGATCTGCGCCGCAGTGACCGAAGTCAGCAGCAACCACACCATCGAGGCCGTCGGCATCGGCGCCGCCGGATACGTGGACGACAAGCGCGCGACCGTACTGTTCGCGCCGAACATCAACTGGCGGCACGAGCCGCTCAAGGACAAGGTCGAGCAGCGCATCGGCCTCCCCGTCGTCGTCGAGAACGACGCGAACTGCGCGGCCTGGGGCGAGTACCGCTTCGGCGCCGGCCAGGGCCACGAGGACGTCATCTGCATCACCCTCGGCACCGGCCTCGGCGGCGGCATCATCATCGGCAACAAGCTGCGCCGCGGCCGCTTCGGCGTGGCCGCCGAGTTCGGGCACATCCGGGTCGTCCCCGACGGCCTGCTGTGCGGCTGCGGCAGCCAGGGCTGCTGGGAGCAGTACGCCTCCGGGCGCGCCCTCGTCCGGTACGCCAAGCAGCGCGCGAACGCCACGCCCGAGAACGCGGCCCTGCTGCTCGCCCTCGGCGACGGCACCCCCGAGGGCATCGAGGGCAAGCACATCAGCGAGGCCGCCCGCCAGGGCGACCCGGTGGCCGTCGACTCCTTCCGCGAGCTGGCCCGCTGGGCCGGCGCCGGCCTGGCCGACCTGGCCTCGCTCTTCGACCCCTCGGCGTTCATCGTCGGCGGTGGCGTCTCCGACGAGGGCGACCTCGTCCTCGACCCCATCCGCAAGTCCTTCAAGCGGTGGCTGATCGGCGGCGCCTGGCGCCCGCACGCTCAGGTGCTCGCCGCCCAGCTCGGCGGCAAGGCCGGGCTCGTCGGCGCGGCGGACCTGGCCCGCCAGGGCTGACCCCGCCCCCCTCCTCCCGCACCCTGCCCGCCGCGCCCTCTGGGGCACGGCGGGCAGGGTGACTATGTTGCCGGTATGGACCTGACTTCGCCTTCGCGTCAGCCCGCAGGGCCGGAACAGCCGGCCGAGCCCGTACAGCCGGCCCAATCCGTACGGCCGGCCGAGTCCGTACAGTCGGCCCAATCCGTACAGCCGGCACGGCCCGCACGGCCCAAGCTGCCGGACCTGCCCGAGTCACGTACCGAAGCCGACGGCTCCGCCGTCATCCGCGCCCTGAGCTACAACGTCCGCTCCCTGCGCGACGACGAGGACGCACTGGCCCGCGTGATCCGTGCCTGCGCCCCCGACCTGGTCTTCGTCCAGGAAGCCCCGCGGTTCTTCCGCTGGCGCAAGCACGCGGCGCGGCTGGCCGCCTCATGTGACCTGGTCGTCCTGTCGGGCGGCGCGACCGCCGCCGGACCACTGCTGCTGTGCTCCCTGCGGGCGTTCGTCGAGCGGACCGAGGACGTGCTGCTCCCGCTCACCCCCGGCCTGCACCGGAGGGGCTTCGCCACCGCCGTGGTCCGGTTCGGGGGCGCCCGGGTCGCCGTACTGAGCGCCCACCTGCCGCTGGACGCGGCGGAGCGGCGCGCGCACGCCGAGGAACTGCTGACCCGGCTCGAAGCCGCCGGCACGCCGTACGGGATCGCCGCGGGCGACGTCAACGAGACCCCGGACGGGCCGGTCTTCCGGCGGCTCGCCGGAGCGCTGCACGACTGCCGGGTGGTGGCGCCGTGGGGTGGCGAGCACACCTTCGTCCGGTCCGGGCCGCCGCGGCGGATCGACGCGGTGTTCGCGACGCCGGGGGTGGAGGTGCTGGGGTGTGGCGTGCCGGTGGGGCTGAACGGGGTCGCGGATGCGGATCTCGCTGCCGCGAGTGATCATCTGCCGGTGTTGGCGGCGCTGCGGTTGCCGGTGGGTCCGGCGGGGGCCGCGGGGGGCTGATCGCGCAGTTCCCCGCGCCCCTGGGGCGCCGCCGTGTGGGCTGCGGTTCGACTCCGGGTGTGGGTCGTGCTGGGTTGGGCGCGCAGTTCCCCGCGCCCCTTCGGGGGGCGCCACCTTGTTCCCCAGCGCGGGTCGTGCTGGGTTGGGCGCGCAGTTCCCCGCGCCCCTTCGGGGGCGAGGGGTCAGACCACTGCGCCGCGGCCGGGGTCGTCGTCCTCGTCGTCGCCCTGTTGCATGCGGGCGATCAGGGTGGCGAAGCCGCCGAGGAAGCCGCCGATGCCCAGCGTCGTCAGCCACCAGGTCATGTCCCACTGGAGCAGGACGGCGACCAGCAGCAGCACCGGCCCGCCCACCACCGCCAGCCACGCGAACTTCGCCGTCGTGTCGGCGGGCGGCAACTCCGGCTCGGGCTGCACGAAGTGGCCCTCGTCCGCGTCGTCGGCGTCGTCGTCCGGATCCGCCAGGGAGTGGTCCCGGGGCCCGGCCATGCCCACGCCCGGGGCGAACACCACCGAGCTGCCGAGCGGCGGGGGAGGGGTCTCCTCCTCCGGTGCCTCGGGCTCCTTCTCACCCTTCGGCGGCAGCGGCTCCACGTCCTCCTCCGGCAGCATCAGGTTCTCGATCGGGCGGAACGGCCGCGTCCCCGGCGGGTCGGGCGGCTCCTGCCCGTACCCTGCGACGATCGCCGCCCACGCCGCTTCCTCGTCCAGCGGGGGAACGCCCCCCGGGGACTCTTCTTGTTCAGCCACCGCTGGCCGCCCCTTCCCTGCCGACGACGCCCTGTGCGAGCCGTCCGACGAACGCGTAGCTGTCCTCGAAGATCCGCTCCGCGTCGTGGTCCAACGTCGCCACGTGGTAGCTCTGTTCCAGCAGCGTCTCGGTGACGTCCGTGGACGAGATCCGCGACAGGATCCGCGCCGAGTCGACCGGCGGGACGACGTGGTCCTGCGGGCTGTGCAGCAGCAGCACCGGCTGGGTCACCTGCGGCAGCTCGCCGTCCACGAGCCGGAGGAACTCCCGCAGCGAGTGCGCGGCCCGGGTCGGCACACGGTCGTAGCCGACCTCCACCGAGCCCGGCTTGGCGATGTCGCTCGCGATGCCCGGCGTCGACCGCACGAAGTGCTTGGCCACCGGAAGGGCGAACGCCAGCGGGTCGTGCACCTTGTTGGCCGGGTTGACGACGACGATGCCGCTGATGGCATCACCGTGCTTCGCCGCCAGGCGCAGGGTCAGCGCGCCGCCCATCGACAGCCCGAACACGAAGACCCGGCTGCACCGGTCCAGCAGCTCCCGCAGCGCCCGGTCCACCTCCGCGTACCAGTCCTGCCAGCCGGTGAGCTGCATGTCCTGCCAGCGCGTCCCGTGTCCCGGCAGCAGGGGCAGCGATACCGTCAGGCCCCGCTCCGCGAGGTACTCGGCCCACGGGCGCAGCGACTGGGGGGAGCCGGTGAAGCCGTGGCAGAGGAGTACGCCGACCTCCCCGCCCTCGTGGCGGAACGGCTCGGCTCCAGGGAGGACGGACACCGGGGTCTCCTTCGTCAAGGGGGCACGGGGGGTGCGTAGCGCTGTGTGACTTCACCGTACGCGACCGGAGTGGCACCGACCAGGGCCGTCGGCCTCCCCCGGTGCGAGCCAGGAGCTGGGGACCGCCGGCGGGGGACCGCGCACGGGCGCGTTCTGGTGCATACGAGTGGGTGCCCGGGCTGCTCGACGGCCGAACCCCGGAAGGGAACACGGGTTTCGGTGCCGAATGGGTGACCCTTGCCGGAGGTGGTCGTTGGGTGCAATGGGGCTTCTCCGGTCGGCTATCGCCATCGGGAAACCCGGACTTCGCCGAGGAGAAGACCCGCGAGAAGCACGGCCGCTCGCACCACCACCCGCCACGACGCAGCCGCCGTGGCGATCGGCAGGCGCGCCCCGGGGCAACCGGTACGGCGACGGACGGCACAGCCCCGCCCACCAGAGCGACGGGCAGGGGCATCGGACCGGCCGGGCCGCACCCGTGGCCCGGGGCGTGAGGAAACCCGCCCCCGCCTCCCCGGACCACGGACACGGTCCGCGACGCGCCGGACGCGGAGCGAACGCGGGCGACCAGGACACCCCACACCGCTCGGGGCGTCCGACTGAGCACGAGCCCTGGCACCAGGACTCACTCCCGCTCAGTCCTTAAGAACGGTTAAGGTCTGTTCGACAGGACACAGGAAGGCTTTCGAGTTGATCTACGGCGCAATGAAGTTCTCCATCGGGGGTTCCCTGAAGCTCGCCTTCAGGCCTTGGGTGGAGGGCCTCGAGAACATTCCCGCCGAGGGGCCGGCGATCCTGGCGAGCAACCACCTGTCCTTCTCGGACTCGTTCTTCCTGCCGGCCGTGCTCGACCGGAAGGTGACCTTCATCGCGAAGGCCGAGTACTTCACCTCCCCGGGCGTGAAGGGCAAACTGACGGCTGCCTTCTTCAAGGGCGTCGGCCAGCTCCCGGTGGACCGCTCCGGCGCACGCGGGGCCGGCGAGGCCGCCATCAAGAGCGGCATCGAGGTCATCGAGCGCGGGGAGCTGTTCGGTATTTACCCGGAGGGGACGCGTTCGCCCGACGGCCGCCTCTACCGCGGCAAGCCCGGCGGCCTCGCCCGGGTGGCCCTGGCGACCGGAGCGCCCGTGATCCCCGTGGCGATGATCGACACGGAGAAGATCCAGCCGCCCGGCAAGATCGTCCCGAAGCTCATGCGCCCGGGCATCCGGATCGGCAAGCCGCTGGACTTCAGCCGCTACAAGGGCATGGACGGCGACCGCTTCATCCTGCGCTCGGTGACCGACGAGGTCATGTACGAGATCATGAAGCTGTCCGGCCAGGAGTACGTCGACATCTACGCGACGGCGGCCAAGCGGCAGATCGCCGACGCGGAGAAGGCGGAGAAGGAGGCGGCGAAGGCCGCCAAGGCCGCCGCCGACAAGAGCGCCGCGGACAAGAACGCGGAGTAGCGGAGCGACGTGAGCAGGCCCGGCCGCCGGCCGGGCGGCTCGGTCTGGAACGGGGCGGTACCGCCCGCAAGGGGTGGGGGAATGGCCAAACGCGAGCGCGTCGTGCGCATGTCGGTCGAGCAGCCGCTGTGGCGGGCGTTGACCGCCTACCGGCTGATCACCATGGTCTACGCCGTCCTGCTCTTCGCGTCGGCGTACCGCGACTTCGACCGGCCCTGGGTCGCGGCCGGCTACCTGGCCTTCCTCGCCGGGTGGACGCTGGCCACGCGGCGCAAGGTGGCCGGCGCCGCCGTGTGCACCAAGCAGTTCCTCGTCGCGGACCTCACCGTCGCCCTGGTCGGGATCCTGCTCACCCCGCTCGCCGACACCCAGGAGCGGATCACCGCGGGCGGCCCCACGCTGCCCACGATCTGGAGCGCGGGCGCCGTCCTCGCCTTCGCGCTCAAGGGCGGCTGGCGGTGGGCCTGCTTCGCGTCGAGCTTCGTCGCCGTCGCCAACATCGTGCAGCGCGGCGAGCCCAGCCGCGACACGGTGCACAACGTCCTGCTGGTCTGGGTCGCCTCCGTCGCCATCGGATACGTCGTCGAGGTCGCCCGGGCCAGTGAGGCCACCCTCGCCCGCGCCCTGGAGATCGAGGCCGCCACCCGCGAACGGGAACGCCTCGCCCGGGACATCCACGACGGGGTCCTCCAGGTCCTCGCCATGGTCCAGCGGCGCGGCACCGAGCTGGGCGGTGAGGCCGCCGAACTCGGGCGGCTGGCCGGGGAACAGGAGGTCGCGCTGCGCACCCTCGTCTCCAGCGGGCTGGTGCACACCTCCCGGGTCTCCCGCGACGAGTCGCTCGGCGCGCTGGTGGACGCGTACGAGGTGGAGGAGCCGGGCGGCGACGAGGGCGAGACGGACCTGCGGACCCTGCTGGCCCCGCACGCCGGCGCGAAGGTGAGCTTCGCCGAGCCGGGCACGCCCGTCCTGCTGCGCGGGCCCGCGGCACGGGAACTGGCGGCCGCTGTCGGAGCCGCCCTGGACAACGTGCGCAAGCACGCCGGCGACGGCGCCCGCGCCTGGATCCTGATCGAGGACTGGGGCGACGAGGTGATCGTGACCGTCCGTGACGACGGCCCCGGCATCCCGGCCGGTCGCCTCGACCAGGCCGAGGGCGAGGGGCGGATGGGCGTGGCCCTGTCCATCCGCGGGCGGCTGCGCGACCTCGGCGGCACCGCCGAGCTGGTGTCCGTCCCCGGGCAGGGCACCGAAGTGGAACTGAAAGTACCCAGGGGGAGGACCCAGTGACCCAGCCGACCCAGCCGACCCAGGCGAGCCGGCCGACCGGGCAGAACGAGCTCGGCGAGATCAAGGTGATGGTCGTCGACGACCACCCGATGTGGCGGGACGCGGTCGCCCGCGACCTGGCCGCCGCGGGCTTCGACGTGGTCGCCACCGCCGGCGACGGCAACGAGGCGGTGCGCCGCGCCCGCGCCGCCGCCCCGCACGTCCTCGTCCTCGACCTCAACCTGCCCGGCCTGCCCGGCGTGCAGGTCTGCAAGGAGCTCGTCGGCGCCAACCCCGCCCTCCGGGTCCTCGTCCTGTCCGCCAGCGGCGAGCACGCCGACGTCCTGGAGGCGGTCAAGTCCGGCGCGACCGGCTACCTGATGAAGTCGGCGGGCGCCCAGGAGCTGATCGACGCGGTGCGCCGCACGGCCGCCGGCGACCCGGTGTTCACCCCGGGCCTGGCCGGGCTGGTCCTCGGCGAGTACCGGCGGCTGGCCACCGACCCGGTGCCCGCCACCCCCGACGACCCGGCGGCACCCCGGCTCACCGACCGGGAGACCGAGGTGCTGCGGCTCGTGGCCAAGGGGCTGTCGTACAAGCAGATAGCCGAACGGCTCGTCATCTCCCACCGCACGGTGCAGAACCACGTGCAGAACACCCTGGGCAAGCTCCAGCTGCACAACCGGGTGGAGCTCGTCCGCTACGCGATAGAGCGCGGGCTCGACGACGCGTAAGCGGTGCCGTACGTCGTACTTACGTCTTCGTACGAGTGAACGGGCGGACGCAACGCCTCGCAATTCCACCGGAATTGCCCCTTCCAGAGCCTCGGGTGTGACCTGCGTCACCACTAGCGTGGCCGTCGTGCGGGCCGGTGCGGCCCTGTGGCGAAGGGAGATTCCATGAAGGTCGGAGTGCTGACCGGCGGCGGCGACTGCCCCGGGCTCAACGCGGTGATCCGGGCCGTCGTCCGCAAGGGCGTGCAGGAGTACGGCTGCGAGTTCGCCGGTTTCAAGGACGGCTGGCGCGGCGCGGTCGACGGCGACGTCGTCCCGCTCGGCATCCCCGCCGTCCGAGGCATCCTGCCGCGCGGCGGAACGATCCTCGGCTCCTCGCGGACGAACCCGTTCAAGCAGGACGACGGCGTCCGCCGGATCAAGGACACCCTCGCCAAGCACGAGGTCGAGGCGCTCATCGCGATCGGCGGCGAGGACACCCTCGGCGTGGCCGCCAAGCTGCACGGCGAGTACGGCGTCCCGTGCGTCGGCGTCCCGAAGACCATCGACAACGACCTGTCGGCGACCGACTACACCTTCGGCTTCGACACCGCCGTCGGCATCGCCACCGAGGCCATCGACCGGCTCCACACCACCGCCGAGTCGCACATGCGGGTCCTGGTCGTCGAGGTGATGGGCCGGCACGCCGGCTGGATCGCCCTGCACTCGGGGCTGGCCGGCGGCGCCAACGTCATCCTCGTCCCCGAGCAGCGCTTCGACGTCGACCAGGTGTGCGCCTGGGTGACCTCCCGGTTCAAGGCCAGCTACGCGCCCATCGTGGTGGTCGCGGAAGGGGCCGTGCCCACGGACGGGGAGATGGTGCTCAAGGACGCCACCACCGACTCCTTCGGGCACGTCCGGTTGTCCGGCGTCGGCGAGTGGCTGGCCAAGGAGATCGAGAGCCGTACGGGCAAGGAGGCCCGGACCACCGTGCTCGGCCACGTCCAGCGCGGCGGCACGCCGAGCGCGTTCGACCGGTGGCTCGCGACCCGGTTCGGCCTGCACGCGATCGACGCGGTGCACGACGGCGACTTCGGCACCATGGTCGCCCTCCGGGGGACGGACATCGTGCGCGTCCCCCTGGCGGAGGCGACGGCGAAGCTGAAGACGGTGGACCCGGCGCTGTACCGGGAGGCCGGCGTGTTCTTCGGCTGAGCCCGGGCGCACGGGCGGGCATGGGCCGTATCGTGACAGGCGGCCCATGGTCCGATTTCTTCGCGCAGCGGGAGCGAACGTGGAAATCCTGGCATTCGGCGTGCAGAGCGACGAGAAGCCGCTGCTCGAAGAGGCGTTCGCGGGGCAGCACGACGTGCGCTGCCTGGAGGTCGCCCTCGACGAGGACACCGCCCCGATCGCCGCCGGGTACGAGGTCGTCTCCTCGAGCGTGAACGGCGATCTGGGCGGCCGGGTGCTGCGGACGCTGGCCGGCGGCGGGACGAAGATGATCGCCCAGCGGTCCACCGGCTTCAACAACATCGACCTCGACGTCGCGCGGCGGCTCGGGTTCACGGTGAGCCGGGTGTCGTCCTACTCCCCGTACGCGGTGGCCGAGTTCGCCTGGGCCCTGGCGCTGGCCGTGAACCGGCGGATCGTCCGCGCCTCCCACCGCACCCGGGACTTCGACTTCCGCCTCACCGGGCTGATGGGCCGCGACCTGCGCGGCCGCACCGCGGGCGTGGTGGGCACCGGCAAGATCGGCGGGGCCTTCGCCCGCATCGCGCACGGCTTCGGCATGGACCTGCTCGGCTGGGACGCCGTGGAGAACCGGGCCTGCCTGGAACTCGGCATGAAGTACACCGAGAAGGAAGACCTGTTCGCCTCCGCCGACCTGATCAGCCTGCACGTCCCGCTGCTGGAGGAGACGCACCACCTCGTCGATGCGGCCGCACTGCGGACGATGAAGGACGACGCGATCCTCGTGAACACGAGCCGGGGCGGGCTCGTCGACACGGACGCCCTGGTCACCGAATTGCGGGCCGGGCGCTTCACCGGGGTCGGCCTGGACGTCTACGAGGCGGAGGCCGGGATCTTCCACACGGACTGGTCCCTGGAGCCGGTACAGGACGACACCCTGGCCCGGCTGATCACCTTCCCGAACGTGATCGTCACCTCCCACCAGGCGTACTACACCCACGACGCGGTCGGCCAGATCATCGACGCGACGGTCCGCAACGTCGCCGACTACCTCGCCGGCCGCACCTCCGAGAACACCCTGGTCCCGGTGGAGTAGCCGATGGCCACCCCGCAGGAAAACGCAGCCTGGATCGCCCTTGCCGGAGTCCTGGTCACCGGGGCCCTGGCCCTGCGCAGCAGCCACCGCCAACGGGCGGACCAACTGGTCACCGCCGCCCTGTCGCACATGGGCGGCGGGACCCAGGAGCGTAGTGCCGGGGTGGCGGCCCTGAGGGCCTTCCGAGGGCCGATCGGCCGGGGGTGGTTCGGCCGCACCCGAAGGCCCCGCCTGTTCTGGAGGCTCGACTGGAAGCGCTACGCACCCGCCGTGCGGGAGCAACTGTTTCGCCAGCTCGTCTACGTCCTGACCCACGGCAGGCAGCGCTTCCACGCGCACGAGGTGGAGAACGCCATGGCGATGATCGAGTGGCTCTTGGATGACGAACTACTCGAGTTCTGCGAGTCAGGCAAGCGAGTGCGACTCGCCGAAGCGATCGACGCCTACGTGAAGGCTTCCAACAAGTACACCCGGGGGTCTGCGCTCCGGCTCTGGCGGAAGAAGCGGGCAGTGCCCGGCAATCCCTCCCTCGCCAGATTCCGAGCCGAGTCGAGAGAGTGGACGGACAAGCTCAGGAAGCCTGCGCCTGAGCGGCCCTGGCGAAGTCGGCTGTGGTTCGGCCGCGCACCGCAGGGGCGCGGGGAACTGTGCGGCCGGCCAGCGGCGGGCCCGCAGGCGGCTGCCGGGCCATCACAGCGGCTTCCGCGGAGCGGTTAGGCCGGGGGCGCCCGTGCGGACGCTGGTCAGCATGTCGTGCAGTAGCTCCGCGCCGCGGAGGGTCAGGACCGACTCGGGGTGAAACTGGACGCCGGCGAAGCCGCGGGCGGCAGATCGGAGGGCGTGGACCTCGCCCGTGGCGGTGTCCCGGGCGACCTCCACCCCGTGCGCGGCCAGCTCCGCCTCGGCCTCAGCGTCGCAGGCGGCCGTGAACGTGTTGTAGAAGCCGACCACCTCCCGGGCGCCGAACAGGTCGATCTCCACCTGCGCCCCCTGCGCCGGCTCCGCCTTGCGGACGAGCGGCAGCCCCAGCTCGGCGGCGATCAGTTCGTGGCCCAGGCACACCCCGAGCAGCCCGCCCGTGTGCACCGCCAGCAGCTCCCGCGCCAGGCCCCGCAGCAGCCGCATCTTCGGGTCGGCGGCGTCCGCCGGGTCACCGGGGCCCGGGCCCAGCACGATCGGCCCCCCGTGCGCGAGCGCGGCCTCCCGCAGCCCCGGCTCGTCGAAGCGGCGTACGGTCACCGACAGGCCCGCCGCCCGCAGCACGTGGGCCAGCATCGCGGTGAACGTGTCCTCCCCGTCCACCACCAGGCAGTGCCCGGACAGGGCCGCCGGCTGCTCCTGCAACCGCAGCCAGAACGGCGCCAGGTCCCGGCGGCGGGCCGCCAGCGCCGCCGCCACCCGGGGGTCCTCCGCCAGCCCCGCCCCCGCCTGTGCGTGCGCCGCCGGCTGCGGGGCCGCAGGCCGGACCCCGAGGGCGGCCAGCACCCCCGCCGCCTTGGCGTGGGTCTCGGCGACCTCGCCCGCCGGGTCCGAGTGCCGGACCAGCGTGGCGCCCACCGGTACGCGCAGGGTGCCGTCCGCGGCGATGTCCGCCGTACGGATCAGGATCGGCGAGTCCAGGGTCTGCGCCCCGGCCGCGTCGACGCCCAGCAGCGCCAGCGCCCCCGCGTAGTAGCCGCGGCCCCCGGCCTCGTACCGCTCGATCACCCGGCAGGCGTTCTGCACCGGCGAGCCGGTGACGGTGGCCGCGAACATCGTCTCGCGCAGCACCTCCCGCACGTCCAGGGAGGAACGGCCGCGCAGCTCGTACTCGGTGTGCGCCAGGTGCGCCATTTCCTTCAGCCGCGGCCCGACGACGACCCCGCCGCGGTCGCCGACCGTGCACATCATCTTCAGTTCCTCGTCGACCACCATCGACAGCTCTTCGGTCTCCTTCCGGTCACCGAGGAAGGCCAGGAGCGACCCGGTGGTCGGGCCGCCGGCGGGGTAGCGGTACGTTCCGCTGATCGGGTTCATGACGACCGTGCGGCCCGACATGCGGACGTGCACCTCCGGGCTGGCCCCGACCAGCGTGCGCCCGCCGGTGTGGACGACGTACGTCCAGTACGCCCCGCGCTCGCCCAGCAGCAGCCGCCGGAACAGCGCGAGCGCGTCGGCCCGGTCGAAGCCGTCGATCCGGCCCCGGAAGGTGCGCCGGATGACGAAGTTCGCGCCCTCGCCGCGGCCGATCTCGTCCTCCACGACCCGTCGGACCGTGGTCGCGTACTCCTCGTCGGGAACGTCGAAGCCGCCGTCCTCGACCCGTACCGGGTGGGCGGGCAGTACGGCCAGCGCCTCGGCGAGCGGGACCTCGTACGCCTCCTCGGCGGCCAACACGGCCAGCGGGGTGCCGTCGTCGCGGACGTCGAAGCCGCGTTCGCGGATCTGCCGGAACGGCACCAGGGCCAGGCTCGGCAGGTCACGCACGGGCAGGTCGGCGAGGCGTTCGGCCTCGTGGACCGGGCCGGTCAGCACCTCGACGGTGTCGTGGTCACGGCCGGGGGTGCGCCTGCGCAGCAGGGCGAAGGGCGGGCAGTCGTCGCGGAGCAGGCCGAGCAGCCGGCTGCTGGTCCGGTCGTCCTTGTCCATGGGCGGTCGGTCGTCCTTCCGGGAAGGAGGGGCGGCCGGGCCTCGGAGACCAGCGAAGGCCGCCCCTCGGGGCGGCCTTCGTGTCACTCGTGTCAGTGGGTACGCGAGAGGGGCGGGCCGCCGGGAGCGGTCCACCACCAGTTCTGGTCGGAGTGCGCGTACACGGCACGAACCCTAGCCCATGCGGGGAGCCGATGACCGGAGGACGACACGACGGGAGACGTCCGTCTCACCTAGTGGTCATCCGGCTGGACGCGAGGTGTGAGCCCTTAATGTGTAGGTGTGACCGTGAACGCTGAAACCCAAGCCCCCGCCGTCAAGGCGACCTGGCGAGACCTGCCCGCGGCGCAGCAGCCTTCGTACCCCGATGCCGAGGCCCTGCGCGCTGTCGTCGCGGACCTCGAGTCGTATCCTCCGCTCGTTTTCGCGGGCGAGTGCGATCAGCTGCGCGCCCGTCTGGGAGCCGTCGCCAAGGGCGAGGCGTTCCTGCTGCAGGGCGGCGACTGCGCCGAGGCCTTCGACGCCGTGTCCGCCGACCACATCCGCGCCAAGCTCAAGACGTTGCTGCAGATGAGCGCCGTCCTGACGTACGCCGCCTCCGTGCCCGTCGTCAAGGTCGGCCGGATCGCCGGCCAGTACTCCAAGCCGCGCTCGAAGGACACCGAGACCCGCGACGGCGTGACCCTGCCGACCTACCGCGGCGACTCCGTCAACGGCTTCGAGTTCACCCCCGAGGCCCGCGTCCCGGACCCCGAGCGGCTCAAGCGCATGTACCACGCGTCGGCCTCGACGCTGAACCTGGTGCGCGCCTTCACCACCGGTGGCTACGCCGACCTGCGCCAGGTGCACGCCTGGAACCAGGACTTCGTCAAGTCCTCCCCGTCCGGGCAGCGCTACGAGCAGCTCGCGCGGGAGATCGACAACGCGCTGAACTTCATGAAGGCCTGTGGCACCGACCCGGCCGAGTTCAAGGCGGTGGAGTTCTACTCCTCGCACGAGGCGCTGCTGCTCGACTACGAGGGCGCGCTGACCCGCACCGACTCGCGCACCGGCAAGCTGTACGACACCTCCGGCCACATGGTCTGGATCGGTGAGCGCACCCGCCAGCTGGACCACGCGCACATCGATTTCTGCTCGCAGATCGCCAACCCGGTCGGCATCAAGCTCGGCCCGACCACCACGGTGGACGAGGCACTGACGTACATCGACCGCCTGGACCCGGACCGTGAGCCGGGCCGGCTGACCTTCGTCGTCCGCATGGGCGCCGACAAGGTCCGCGACAAGCTCCCCGAGCTGGTCGAGAAGGTCACGGCCTCGGGTGCGACGGTGGCCTGGGTCACCGACCCGATGCACGGCAACACCTTCGAGGCGGCTTCCGGCCACAAGACGCGCCGCTTCGACGACGTGCTCGACGAGGTCAAGGGCTTCTTCGAGGTCCACAAGGCGCTGGGCACGCACCCGGGCGGCATCCACGTCGAACTCACCGGTGACGACGTCACCGAGTGCGTGGGCGGCGGCGACGAGATCTTCGTCGACGACCTGCACCAGCGCTACGAGACGGCCTGCGACCCCCGCCTGAACCGCAGCCAGTCCCTCGACCTGGCCTTCCTGGTCGCCGAGATGTACCGCGACCAGTGACAGGCGCGTTTTGCCGCCCCGGCGGCTGCCGGTGAGCACCTCGTGACGGTGGGGCGCGGATCGATGTGATCCGCGCCCCACCGCCGTACCCGGGACTTTTCGGCCACCTCGACTTTGGGTACGGTTAGGTAAGCCTCACCGAATCGGGGATGGCTTTCAGAGGGCGTTCCTGACAGGGAGGTGAACCGCGTGTACGTCTGCTCTTGCTTCGGTGTCACCGACCAGCAGGTCAAGGAACACGCGGCTGCCGGGGCCTGCACCCCCCGCCAGATAGCCTCCGCCACCAAGGCCGGCACCGACTGCGGCTCCTGCGTGCGCACCATCCAGGGCCTCCTCGGCCGTGGGGCGTGCCCGCGCCGCGAGCTGCTGGAGAAGGGCAGGGCGGCCTCCGTGCTGGCGCCCGCCCCGGAGCTCGCCGAAGTCGCCTAGCAGGCGCCCCCGCTCCCCTCCGGTCCCCCTCCCCTCAGCTCTCCGGCTGCTCGATCAGCTGGGCGATGTAGAGCGGCTCGCCGAGGGTCTCGATGAGCTCCAGCTGGGTGTCGAGGTAGTCGATGTGGTGCTCCTCGTCCGCCAGGATCTCCTCGAACAGACGCGCGGACGTGATGTCGCTCTTGCCGCGCATCACCTCGATCCCCCGCTTGAGCCGGTCGATCGCCTCGACCTCCACCTGGCGGTCCGCCTGGAACATCTCGGTCAGGGTCTGGCCCACCCGCACGTGGAATAGGCGCTGGTAGTTCGGGAGCCCGTCGAGCATCAGGATGCGCTCGGTGAGCTTGTCCGCGTGCTTCATCTCGTCGATGGACTCGGCACGGGTGTAGTGGGCGAGCTTGGTCCAACCCTTGTTGTCCTGGATCCGGTAGTGGAGCCAGTACTGGTTGATCGCCGTGAGCTCGCCGGTGAGCTGCTCGTTCAGGAACTCGAGGACCTCGGGGTCGCCCTGCATCGCAGAGGCTCCTTCCAGGCAAAGTCAGCAAGTGACGGATCGGTTGCGCGCATCCTCGCACCGTGATCGGAGGGCGTCCAGTAAGTGCCTCCTTAGTGGCAGTTGCTGTGACATGTCCGAATCAGCCCGCGCCGTGGTCATGACCACCCCGGCGCGTCTGTCACCATGGAGTCATGGGTCAGCCGGAAAGCCGGGAATCTCCGGGAGCAGAGCAGCCGGAGCTTCCGCCGGGACAGCGGCTCCAGCGCGGCTGGCCGGTCACCCACTACGGGCCCGTGCCCAAGTTCAAGCCGGAGCGCTGGGAGTTCCGGGTCTTCGGCGCGACCGCCGACGGCGAGAAGCACTGCTGGAACCACGAGCAGTTCACGTCCCTGCCCTTCGAGTCGGTCGTGGCGGACCTGCACTGCGTGACGAAGTTCAGCATGGTGGGGGCCGAATGGGGCGGTGTGCTCGCCCGCGAGATCCTCGCCCTCGCCCCGCCGGCGCCGCAGGTCACCCATGTGATGGTGTGGGCCGAGTACGGCTTCAGCTCCAACCTGCGGCTGGCCGACTTCGCCTCCGAGCGGACCGTCTTCGCGACCCACCAGGGCGGTGAACTCCTCACCGCCGAACACGGCTTCCCGGTGCGGCTCGTGGTGCCCCACCTGTACGCCTGGAAGGGCCCGAAGTGGGTCCGCGGCGTGGAGTACATGACCGCGGACCGCCGCGGGTTCTGGGAAGAACGGGGCTACCACAACATCGGCGACCCCTGGCGCGAGCAGCGCTACTCGTACCAGGAGGAGCCGGGGGACGGCCCCGAGCTCTAGGCCCGCAAGGGCTGCACTGCACGGACCCGCCCGGCCCCGGCCCGCCCTGCCCGCCGCGGGTCAGTGCTGGGCCCGCAGCTCCTTCAGCAGCGCCACGTCCGCCGCGTGCCCCGCCTCGCCGCCCGGCGTCTCGATGATCAGCGGCACCCCCTCCGTCGCGGGGTGGCCGAACAGCTCGGCGAAGGCCTCTCGGCCGATGTGGCCCTGCCCGATGTTGGCGTGGCGGTCCTTGTGCGCGCCCACGCCCTCCTTCGAGTCGTTCGCGTGGATCAGCTTCAGCCGCCCCTCACCCACCGTCTCCACCAGCAGGTCCAGCGTCTGCTTGACGCCGCCCGGCTCCGCCAGGTCGTGCCCGGCGGCGAAGACGTGGCAGGTGTCGAGGCAGATCCCCAGCTTCGGGTGGTGGTCGAGCGCGTCGAAGTACGGGCCGAAGTCCCAGGTCCGCGAGCACAGCGAGGAGCCCTGCCCCGCCGTGGACTCCAGCAGCAGCATCGGGTCGTCGTCGTGCACCAGCTCGTCCAGCAGCGGCAACATGTGCTCCCTGACCTGCGCGTACGCAGCCTCACGCGGCCGGCCGCCGGTCGCCGACCCGGTGTGCACGACCACGCCCAGGGCGCCGATCTCCCGGCCCCGGCGCAGCGAGTGGCGCAGCGACTCCACCGACCGCTCCACGGTCGCCCCGGTGTGCGACCCGAAGTTGATCAGGTAGGGGGCGTGCACGTAGGCCGGGATCGACCCGGCCTCGCACCCGGCGCGGAACAGCTCGTCCTGGGCCGGGTTCCCGGCCGGGGTGGCCCAGCCGCGCGGATTGGCCACGAAGACCTGCACCGCCTCGGCCGCCAGCGCCCGCGCGTACGACAGCCCCACGGGGGCGAGCCCGCCCGCCACGGGCACGTGCCCGCCCACGGGATTGCGCTCGGCCACGGGATCGCGCTCGGCCTGCTCCTGCACGTCCACCACGCCCGCTACAGCCCCTTGGTCCGCAGGATGATCGTGCTGCCCTCGGGGGCGGTCTGGCCGCCCGGCACCGACTGGGCGTCCACGGTCTTGCTGAAGGACAGGAACGGGCGCTCCACCTTCACCTTGAACCCGGCCGCCTCAAGGGTCCTGCGGGCCACGTCCGCATCCTGCCCGGTCACGTTCGGCACGGGGATCTGGCGCGGCCCCTTGGAGAGCGTGAGCACGACCGTGTCCCCGGCCGCGGCCTGGGCGCCCGCGCCGACCGACTGGTTGGCGACCGTACCGGCCGGGAACGGCGAGTTGATCTCGTCGGCCGCCGTCTCCACCTTGAGGCCGAGGTCCTGCAGCGCGGCCCGGGCCTGGTCCACGGGCCTCCCGGCCACGTTCGGCACCGGCACCGGCCGGCCCTTGCTGACCGTGATCGAGACCGCGGTGTCGGGGGCCCGCTTCTGCCCGCCGTCCGGGTTGGTGGAGATCACCGAACCCTGCGGCACCTCCTGGCTGAACGCCTGCGTGACGATGCCCGGGGCCAGACCGCTCTTGGTCAGATCCGCCTTCGCCCCCTCCAGCGGACGGCCCTTCACGTCGGGCACCACCACGACCGCCGGGCCGCGGGAGATGGTCAGCACCACGGCGCCGTTGCCACGGATGCGCTTGCCGCTCTGCGGGTCGCTGTCCATCACCGTGCCGCGGTCGAAGGCGTCGCTGAACTTCCGGTCCACCCGCTTCACGCCGAGCCCCGCCGCCGACAGCTCCGACCGGGCCTCCGCCTCGGTCTTGCCGAGCAGGTTGGGGACCTGGGTGAACTGGCCGGAGTTGATGTACCAGACGCCGGTTCCGACGCCGAGGATCAGCAGCAGCGCGGCGAGGACCAGCAGCGGGCCGCGCCGGGAGCGGGCCGGTTCCGGGGCCGGCGGCGGCTCCTCGACGTCGACGGGCAGGGGCGCCACCAGCAGGGAGGTGTGCTCGACCGGCTGCGGTGCCGCGATCCGCGGGACCACGCTCGTGCGGTCCTCCGCGGACGACCGCTCCTCCGCCCGGGCCTGCGGCGGTACGGCGTCCAGCTCGGCGTCGGTCAGCCGGCTCCGGGCGTCCAGGGCCAGCGCCAGCAGGGCCGCGGCATCGTACGGGCGGAGGTCCGGGGTGCGGGCGGCGGCCTGCGCGACCAGCTCGTCCAGCGGGGCGGCCAGCCCGGGGACCACCGCCGACGGGGGCGGCACGTCTTCGTGCAGGTGCCGGTAGAGCACCTGGGCGGGGGTGCCGCCGGTGTGGGGCTTGTCCCCGGTCAGCATCTCGTACAGCACCACACCGCAGGCGTAGACGTCGACGCGGGTGTCGGTGACCCCGTTCTCGATCTGCTCGGGCGCGAGGTAGGAGACCGTGCCGAGGACGGCACCGGTGGTGCTGGTGACCGTGTCCACGGACCGGACCAGCCCGAAGTCGGCCACCTTCACCCGGCCGTCGTCGCCTATCAGGACGTTCTCGGGCTTCATGTCCCGGTGCACGAACCCGGCCCGGTGCGCAGCCCCGAGCGCGGCCAGGACCGGCTCCAGGACGTCGAGCGCGGCCCGCGGCTGGAGTGCGCCGCGCTCGCGCAACACGTCGCGCAGGGTGCAGCCGGAGACGTACTCCATGGCGAGGTACGTGTACGGGCCGTCCGTGCCCTGGTCGAAGACGGCCACCACGTTCGGGTGCGCGAGGCGGGCCACGGACTTGGCCTCACGGATGAACCGGTCGACGAAGCCGGCGTCCGCGGCGAGCGCCGGGTGCATCACCTTCAGCGCGAGGACGCGGTCCAGGCGGGTGTCGAGGGCCCGGTAGACCGTAGCCATTCCGCCTGCCGCGATGCGGGCGTCGATGCGGTAGCGGCCGTCGAGCGTCTGCCCGACGAGCGGGTCATCCAGGGTCGTGTCCACCGGGCCATCCTACGAGCCGGTGTGCGGCGCGGGCCGGGGGCGGCTGTGCCTTGCAGCACAGCTGTGACGCGGCCCGCCTCCGCGTTCCCCCGCCACCGCCCTCGACTTCCGCTGCGCGGAGCCGTTCCCTCCGCCCCTTCCCCGAGCGGGTTCCGCCCGGACCCCGCTCCGGGCACTGCGCGGCCGGGACGTTCCGGCCTCGCCGGCGCTCGGAGAGGGTTCGGGGCGGAGCCCACGGGGCCGGGCGTCAGAAGGCCGGGCGTTCGGGGTCGAGGGTGGCGCGGCCCTCGACCGGGGAAGAGGCGTGCGCGAAGCGGCGCTGCGGGATGCGGCCCGCACGGAAGGCGAGCCGCCCCGCAGACACCGCGTCCCGCATGGCCGCGGCCATCAGCACCGGCGCCTGCGCCCGCGTCACCGCGGACGCCAGCATGACCCCGGCGCAGCCGAGTTCCATCGCCAGCGCCACGTCCGAGGCGGTTCCCGCCCCCGCGTCCAGGATCACCGGCACGCCGGCCCGCTCCACGATCAGCTCGAAGTTGTGCGGGTTCCGGATGCCCATGCCGGAACCGATCGGCGAGCCGAGCGGCATGACGGCCGCACAGCCGGCGTCCTCCAGCTTCCGCGCCAGCACCGGGTCGTCGTTCGTGTACGGCAGCACCGTGAACCCGTCGTCCACCAGGGTTTCGGCAGCGGCGAGCAGCTCCTCCCCGTCGGGGAGCAGGGTCCGCTCGTCGGCGATGACCTCCAGCTTGATCCAGTCCGTGCCGAGCGCCTCCCGGGCCAGCCTGGCCGTCAGCACGGCCTCGCCGGCCGTGTAGCAGCCGGCCGTGTTCGGCAGGACCGCGATCCCGAGCTTGTCGAGGACGCCGAGGACGGAGCCCTGCACCGCCGGGTCGAGCCGGCGCATGGCGACCGTGGTGAGCTCCGTACCGGAGGCGGTCAGGGCGTGTTCCAGTACTTCCAGGCTCGGCGCCCCGCCGGTGCCCATGATCAGGCGGGAGGAGAAGGTCCGGCCGCCGAGGACGAACGCGTCGTCCGCCATTGCGCTCAGCCCCCCTGGACCGCGGTCAGGACCTCGACCCGGTCGCCGTCGCCGACCGGGGTGTGCGGCCACCGCCCCCGTGGGACCACGGTCTCGTTGAGTGCGGCCGCGACCCCGGAGGGGGCCGTGGTGAGGGTGGCGACCACCACGTCGAGGGTGGTGCCGGGCGCGAGCTCGCGCGGCTCGCCGTTGACGGAGATGGTCATGCGTACGACTCCTGACGTGCGGGGGAGAAGCGGCGCGGGCTGAAGGGCCGGGCGGCCTCGGGCAGGACGCCGGTGGCGAGCAGTTCGGCCATCGCGTCACCGGTGACGGGGGTCAGCAGCACCCCGTTGCGGTAGTGCCCGGTGGCCAGGTGCAGGCCGGGCAGGGCGGTGGGGCCGAGCAGCGGGGCGTTGTCGGGGGAGCCGGGGCGCAGCCCGGCCCGGGTCTCGGTCAGCGGCAGTTCGGTGATGCCGGGCACCAACTCGTGCGCGTCGCGGAGGAGTTCGTACACCCCGCCGGCGGTGACCGTGGTGTCCCAGCCGAGTTCCTCGCTGGTGGCGCCGATGACGAGTTCGCCGTTCTCCCGCGGCACCAGGTACACGTGGCTGCCGCGCACGACCGCCCGTACCGTCCGCGACAGGAACGGCGCGTACGGGGCCGGCACCGCGAGCCGCAGCACCTGCCCCTTCACCGGCCGGACGGGCGGCAGCGCCTCCTCGGGCACGCCGGCCAGTCGGCCGCTGAGCGAGCCCGCCGCCAGTACCACCTGGTCCGCGGACAGCTCGGTGCCGTCGTCGAGCACCGCGCCGGCCGCCCGGTCGGCGGTGACCACCAGCCGTGCGGCGCCCGCCCGGCGGATGTCCACGCCGGCGCGCTCGCAGGCGGCCAGCAGCGCGGCCGCGAGCCGCCGCGGGTCCACCTGGTGGTCGCCGTCCACCCGCAGGCCGCCGCGTACGCCGGGGGCGAGCATCGGCTCCAGGCGCCGGCACTCACGGCCGGTGAGCCACTCCGAGTCCAGGCCGCAGCGGCGCTGGAGGGCGTGCAGCTCGCGCAGGTGGAGCCGGTCGTCGGCGTCGAGGGCGACGGCGAGCGTGCCGCAGGCCCGGTAGCCGATGTCCATCCCACCGGTGGCGTCGGCGAGTTCGGCGGCGAACTCCGGATAGCGGGCGGCGGAGGCGAGGTTGAGGCCCAGTAGGGTCTCCTCGCCGTAGTGCAGCTCGGTGACGGCGGCGAGCATGCCCGCTGCGACCCGGGCGGCGCCGCCGCCGGGGGCCGGGTCGGCGAGGGCGGTGCGCAGCCCGCGCCGGGCCGCCCGCCAGGCGGTGACCAGGCCGATGATCCCGCCCCCGATGACGAGGACGTCGGATCCCGCGGACGGCACGGATCCCTTGGACGAATGCATGGGCGTCCAGCCCCTCCCTTCGCCGGCATGACCCGGATCAGGTTCGGACGGTCGGAGGCCGGCCAGCCTCCCTCTCAGCCCGGTACGCCCGGGCTCCCGCGATAGGTACGGTGGCCACAGTAGCCGTTCCCCTTCGGGGAGCGGGAGAGAGCCGGGACGCGGCCGCCGGTGCACCCCTTTCCACCGATCGTGCTGACTAGGGTGGGTCTGTGAGCGAGCAGACCGAACAGACTCAGAGCGGCGTCGTCATCGTCGGCGCCGGAATGGCCGGGGTGCAGACGGCGGTGGCCCTGCGCGAGCAGGGCTGGACCGGCCCCGTGACCCTGCTGGGCGCCGAACCCCACCAGCCCTACGACCGGCCCCCGCTGTCCAAGGCGGTCCTGCTCGGCAAGGCCGAGGACTCCGCCTTCGACGTCGACTTCGAGGGCCTGGGCATCGAGCTGCGGCTCGGCGTGGAGGTGACGGGGCTGCGGGCCGCCGACCGCGAGCTGGACACCGAGGCCGGCCCGGTCCCGTACGGCGTGCTGGTCCTGGCGACCGGCGCCGAGCCGCTGACCCTGCCCGGCTCCGAGGGCGTCCCCGGCGTCCACCTGCTGCGCACCCTCGACGATGCCGCCCGGCTCCGGCCGGTGCTGGCCGGGACCCCGGCCACCGTCGTCGTCGGCGCCGGCTGGATCGGCGCGGAGTTCGCCACCGCGGCCCGGGAGGCGGGCTGCGCCGTGACGGTGGTCGAGGCCGCGGACCGGGTGCTCGCGGGCGCCCTGCCGGCCGAGGTCGCCGCTCCGATGGCCGGCTGGTACGAGGAGGTCGGGGCCGACCTCCTCACCTCCGCCAGGGTCGCTTCGGTGGAGTCCGGGCGGGTCGTGCTCGCGGACGGCCGGGAGCTGCCGGCCGGAGCGGTGGTCGTGGGCATCGGGGCGCGGCCGGCCACGCGCTGGCTGGCCGGGTCGGGCGTCGAGCTCGGCGCCGACGGCTCGGTCACGGCGGACGCGTACCTGCGGACCTCGCTGCCGGGGGTGTACGCGGTCGGCGACTGCGCCTCGTTCCCCTCGGCGCGCTACGGGGCGCGGTTGCTGGTCCACCACTGGGACAACGCGCTCCAGGGGCCGCGGGTCGTCGCGGCGAACATCCTGGCCGGGGCGCGGGGCGAGCCCTCCGCCGGGGGCGCGCTCCAGGTCTACGACCCGGTGCCGTACTTCTGGTCCGAGCAGTTCGGGCGGTTCGTCCAGTACGCGGGCCACCACGCGGAAGCGGACACCCTGCTGTGGCGCGGCGACCCGGGCGAGCAGGCCTGGTCGGTGTGCTGGCTGCGGGCCGGGTCGCTGGTCGCGATCCTCGCCGTGGGCCGGCCGCGGGACCTCGCCCAGGGCCGCAGGCTCATCGAGACCGGCGCCGCCGTCGACCCCGCCCGGGTGGCCGACCCCGCCACCCCGCTGAAGTCGGCCGTGTCCGCCCCGCTGTAGGGCGGCGGGACGCCCGTACGGCGTCCCGGGCCGTCCGGGGGCGCCCGTACGGCCCGGGGGCCCCGTACGGATCGGCCCGGGTACCGGCGGCGCTCGGGAGGTGGCAGGCTTGTGCCGTGACCGAGATTGACACAAAGATCGATGCCCTTGTCCCCGCCTGGCTCCACCTGCCCGACATCGCCGAGATGCTGGACGTCGAAGTGACCCGGGTCCGCCAGCTGGTCAAGGAAGGTCAGCTGATCGCCGTCCGCCGGGGCGAGAACCGCACCCTGCAGGTCCCCGCCGACTTCATCGACGGCACCAAGCTCGTCAAGGGCCTGACCGGTCTGCTGACGGTGCTGCGCGACGACGGCTTCTCCGACGAGGAGATGCTGGAGTGGCTCTTCACCGCCGACGAGACCCTGCCCGGCACCCCCGTGCAGGCGCTGCGCGAGAATCGCGGCACGGAGGTCAAGCGCCGCGCCCAGGCGCTCGCCCTCTGACCCGAGGCCACTGATCCACCCGCGGGACGCGGGCCGCCCGGCGCGGCCCGCGTCCCGCGCGCTCACCAGGGGGTACCCCATGTCCGCGAACGCCCAGCTGCTCTCCGACGCCAGGCTCTACCTGTGCACGGACGCCCGCAAGCGGCAGGGGGACCTCCCCGAGTTCCTCGACGCCGTGCTCGCCGGCGGGGTGGACGTCGTCCAGCTCCGCGACAAGGGCATGGAGGCCGCCGAGGAGCTCGACCACCTGCAGGTGTTCGCCGAGGCCGCCCGCCGGCACGGCAAGCTCCTGGCGGTCAACGACCGCGCCGACGTCGCGCACGCCATCGGCTCCGACGTCCTGCACCTCGGCCAGGGCGACATCCCGGTGCCCGCCGCCCGCGCCGTCCTCGGCGAGGGAGTGCTGATCGGCCGCTCCTGCCACGCCGTGTCCGAGGTCGACGCCGCGGCCGCCGAGCCGGGCGTGGACTACTTCTGCACCGGCCCCTGCTGGCCCACCCCCACCAAGCCCGGCCGGCCCGCCCCCGGCCTCGACCTGGTCCGGTACGCGGCCTCCCTGGAACAGGACCGGCCCTGGTTCGCCATCGGCGGCATCGACGCCGGCAACCTCGACGAGGTCCTCGACGCCGGCGCCACCCGGGTCGTGGTCGTCCGCGCCCTGACCGAGGCCTCCGACCCGGGGGCCGCAGCGGCCGAGCTCGCCCGGCGCATCCGGAACCGCGTCTCCTAAGTGTCCAAAAAGCTGTCCACATCACGGACAGGGCTACGGCGTGCGCGAACACGCGTCTAACCTGCCCGTATGGCCCTTGGTACCGCTTCCACCCGAACGGACCGTGCACGCACGGTCCGCGACCTGCTGGCGTCCGGGGACCCCTCGTACTCCTTCGAGTTCTGGGCTCCCAAGACCGAGAAGGGCGAGCGCAACCTCTGGAACGCGCTGCGCCGCATCGAGGCCGTGTCCCCGAGCTTCGTATCCGTGACGTACGGGGCCGGCGGCTCCACCCGGGGCGGCACCGTCAAGGCCACCCAGGAGATCGCCGCCGACACCACGCTGACACCCGTCGCGCACCTCACCGCCGTCGACCACTCCGTGGCCGAGCTGCGCAACGTCATCGGCCAGTTCGCCGACGCCGGCATCCGCAACATGCTCGCCGTGCGCGGAGACCCGCCGGGCGACCCCATGGGCCCCTGGGTGCCGCACCCCGACGGGGTGCACTACGCCGCCGACCTGGTCCGGCTGTTGAAGGAATCCGGCGACTTCTGCGTGGGCGTAGCCGCCTTCCCGGAGATGCACCCGCGCTCCGACGACTGGGATACGGACATCCGGCACTTCGTGGACAAGTGCCGCGCCGGAGCTGACTATGCGATCACCCAGATGTTCTTCGATCCGGAGAATTATCTGCGGCTGCGCGACAGCGTCGAAAAGGCGGGATGCTCCACCCCGATCATCCCTGAGGTCATGCCTGTTGTGGCCATCAAGCAGCTCGACCGGCTGCCCCAACTCAGCAACGCAGTCTTCCCCGCGGCCGTGAAAGAGCGCATGCTCGCCGTCAAGGACGATCCGGCCGCTGTACGCTCCATGGGGATCGAGTTCGCCACGGAGTTCTGCGCGCGGCTGCTGTCCGAGGGTGTCCCGGGGCTGCACTTCATCACGCTGAACAACTCCACGGCGACTCTCGAGATCTACGAGAACCTGGGCCTGCACCAGCGGGCCTGATCGGCCGTACCCCAGGGCGGCCGTACCGAGGGGTGCCACGCATGGGAATGACGGTCCTCTACGTCGCGTTCGGTTTCGTCGCGCTGTGGCTGCTTGCCGAGGTCCTGATGCAGTACAAGGCCCGGCTGCGCTGGAGGCTGCTCGCGTTCGCCGGGTTCCTCGGCGTGGTCGCGGGGGTGGTGCTGCCGTCGGTGCCGGTCATCGCCGTGGGCGCGCTCGCGTTCGCGGTGGGCCAGACGCTGGTGACGCTGTCCTTCCGCAAGGGCTTCGAGGCCGGCTGGGCGCTGCGCCGCGGCAAGGGCGGGAAGGGCGGGGACACCGCCGCGCCGCCGAAGGGCGCCGCCCGGCGCCGCCGGGGCGGCGGGCCGCGGTCCGAGCCCGCGCTGGAGGTGACCGGGCTGGAGTACGGTGCCGAGGGCGCGGACGCGCAGGCGGACGCCGACGGGGCCGCGGCGTCCGGGAAGGACCCCCGGCCGAGGTTCCAGGCCGCCACGGAGGAGTTCTACAGCCCGGAGCCGCTCCCCGAGGACACCGGCTCGTACGGGATACAGAGCTTCGGGTCCGGCTCCGGCTCCGACGCCGGGCAGACGGCCGCTTTCGCGTCGCCGTTCGCCGCGGCCGAGCAGGACGCCCACGGCTACGCCGGCTACCAGGACCCGCAGACGCAGGGCGGCTACGACTACCCCGGCGCGTACCAACCGGGAGGCGAGCAGCAGGTCTACGCCGCCTACTCGGACCCGTACATCGGCACCGGCGGCGGGGTCATCCCGCAGCAGCCGTACGACTACACCCCGTACGGCGGCCAGCACGCCGACCCGTACGCGGGGGGCGCGGCGGGGCAGGACCAGTACGCGATGGACACCCCGCCCGGCGGGATCTGGGTGCCCCAGCAGCGGGACGTGGCGCAGCCGTACCCGGCCGACGGCCAGGGCGGCGGGGCGTACCCGCAGCAGCAGCAGCCCCAGCAGCCCCAGCAGCCCCAGCAGCCCCAGCAGTACCCGTACCAGGGTTCCGGCGAATACGAGCAGTACCGCTACTGACGGCCGCGCCCCGGGGCCCGCACCCCGTGTCGGCCCCGGCCCGGGTACGGACCCGGGTCGGGGACACCGGGGCCGCAGGGCTCCCGGGGCGACCTGGCCCACGGGCCCACCGCGGACCCGCGCCCCGGCCCCCGGTTCACTGCGAGCCGCGGAAGCCCGCGCCCTCCACGATCAGCCCGGCCACCAGCGCCCCGGTCATCCCGGCGTGGGCCAGCCCGCCGCCGGGGTGCGCCCAGCCGCCCGCGAGGTACAGCCCGGGCAGGGCCGTGGAGTTCGCGGGGTGCAGCAGCCGGCCGCCGGCTCCGGCGAGCGAGGGCGCGGGCACCGCTCCGCCCACCGCCCCCGTGGCCGCCTCGATGTCGGCCGGGGTGCGCGCCTCCCACCACAGCAGCCGCTCGCGCAGCCCGGGCACGGCCCGGGCGGCGAGGTCCAGCAGCGCCTCGGGGTCGGGGGCGGCCCCGGCGGCCGCACCGGTCGCCGGGGCGCACACCGCGGTGACGGTGACGGCCTCGTGGTCCGCGTCGGGCCGGACGGCGGGGTCGTCGGGGCGCAGCACGGTGAGCTGGGCGCCGGGGGAGTGGACGATGGTGCGGTGCACGGCGCCGGCGGGGCGGGCGCCGCGCAGGGCGAGCATCAGGGTGAACCGGGCGGCTCCGGCCGCGTCCCCGGCGGGGACGCCGTCGGGCGGCAGCGGCACGGCGAGCCGCCGCGGGTCGGCCCCGCAGACCACGTGCTCGGCCGGGTGCTCGGTCCCGTCGGCCGTCAGCACCCCGGCGGCCCGGCCCTCGCGGGCCAGGACCTCCCGGACCGGCGCATCGAAGACGAACTCGACCTTCCGCTCCCGGCAGCGCTCGTACAGGGCGGTCGCGAGCGCCCGCATGCCGCCGCGCACGTACCAGCTGCCGAAGGTCTGCTCCATGTACGGCAGCACGGTCGCGGAGGCGGGTGCCGTCGCCGGGTCGAGGCCGTACTCCCGCACCCGGGCGGCCAGCAGCTCGCCGAGCTGCCCGCCCAGTTCGCGTGCGGCGATGTCGGCGAGGGTCGGGGGGCGGCGGCGCAGCAGCCCGCTCTTGCGCACCGCCGGGTACGGGTCCCTGCCGAGGGCCTGCCAGTCGGGGCGCAGCGGTTCCTCAAGGAGGGGGCGGCGGGTGGCGTCCCAGGCGTCCCGGGCCCGGTTCAGTACCGTGGCCCAGCGGTCCCCGGCGCCCGCGCCGAAGGCCTCGTCGAGGGCGGCCGCAGCGCCGCCCCGGGAGGCACCAGGAAGGGCGACGGAGGTTCCGTCGGCGAGGACGTGGCGGACGGCCGGGTCGACGCGGACGAGTTCGACGCAGTCCTCCAGGCGCCGCTTGCCGGTCTTGACGAACAGGTCGCGGTAGACGGCGGGCAGGTGCAGCAGCCCCGGTCCCGTGTCGAAGGCGAATCCGTCCCGCTCGAAGCGGCCGAGCGAGCCGCCGTAGGTCGAAGTCCGTTCGTACACCGCCACCTGGTGCCCCGCCACGGCCAGCCGGGCTGCCGTGGCCATCGCGCCCGCGCCGGCGCCGATCACCGCAATTCGTGCCATGGCTCCGACCCTATCGAGCGGCTCGGCGCGCTCAGCGGGGTGGCCCCGGCGCCCGGGGCGCCCCGGCGGCCGTTCCGGGGCGTCCCGGTCCGCTCCGGCTGCCCGCCAGGCGCTTCTCCTCGCGGCGCTGGGCCCGGCGGCGCAGGAAGCGCCGGATCCGGGCCCACAGGAAGACGAGCAGGGCCAGGCCGGCCGCCAGCAGGACGGCGGCGATCACGGCGGCAGCGAGGGGATGGAACAGGGCGAGGGTGACGATGCAGGCGACGCCGAGGTCCTCGGCGGTGCTCACCGCGATGTTGGTGACCGGCTCGGGGGAGGTGTTGACCGCCATGCGGGTGCCCGCCTTGACGGCATGGCTGGCCAGGGCGGTGGAGCCGCCGATGGCGCCGGCGGCGAGGTCGGGGAGCGAGCCGCTCTGGCCGGCGAGCAGGGCGCCCACCACGGCTCCGGCGACGGGCCGGATGACGGTGTGGACGGCGTCCCAGAGGGAGTCCACGTACGGGATCTTGTCGGCGACGGCCTCGCAGAGGAACAGCACACCGGCGACGACCAGCACGTCGGTGCGCTGGAGGGAGGCGGGCACCTCGTCGGACAGTCCGGCCGCGCCGAAGAGGCCGAGCAGGAGGACCACGGCGTAGGCGTTGATCCCGCTGGCCCAGCCGCTGGTGAAGACCAGGGGAAGGACACTCACCGGGCCATCATGGCGCAGCGCCGGGGATCCCGGGGGCGAGCGGGGAGAACCCGGGCGCCCGGGCCGGAGCGGCGAGGGGGGCGCCCCCCGGCGGCACCCCCCCCCAACCCCCTGGCCGTGCGGGGC
>NZ_JBHWJJ010000020.1:0-39775 GCF_042732005.1 Streptomyces sp. NPDC059851
GCCGCCGTCTGTACGGCCGCGGCCCGCTCGGGCTCGGGCACCGCCGCCGTCTGTACGGCCGCGGCCCGCTCGGGCTCGGGCACCGCCGCCGTCTGCGCGGCCGCGGGCGCGGTGTGTACGAGGCGGGCGGTCCAACGGCGGGAGAAGGAGGCGGCCCACAGCAAGAGGACCACGGCGACGATCTTCACCAAGAGGGTCCTCCCGTAGGACGTGGTGGACAGTGCCTCCCAGGAGCCGACCTGCCGCCACGACTGGTACACCCCCGTGCCGACCAGAACGGCGACGGCGGCGAAGGCCAGCGTCGAGAAGCGCCCGATCGCGGCCGCCGGGACGGCGCGGCCGCCGGACCCCCGGCACCGCAGGACGACCAGCAGCGTGACCAGGCCGCCCAGCCAGACGCCCATGGCCAGCAGGTGCAGTACGGCGACGGGAACGGCCAGCGGCACCTGGATGCCGGCGGAGGCGTGCTCGGCGGCGGCCCAAGTGAGCGCCAGCCCCAGAGCAAGCACCGCCCCGGCCGTGTGGGCACCCCGGCCGGGGCGGTGCGGCTGCGCCCCGTGGTCCCCTCCGCTGAGGCGGACGGCCGACCGCCGCAGCAGCACGCCGGCCACGGCAAGCAGGACGAGCCGGGCGACCAGTGCTCCGCCGTGCCTGCCGGTGACGGTCCGGCCCAGCCGGGACGGGTCGAACGCCGACGACAGTTGCCCGGCGGCCTCGTACGGGCCGCGCAGCAGCACCAGCGCCACGGTGGATACCGCCAGCGCCGCCCACCCTGCGGCCAGCAGCCTGCGCACGCCGCGCACCGCACCTGCGGGGTACCAGCACACCAGGACGAACGCGGCAGCGCCGACGAGAAGGGCGAGCCCGCTGTAGGCGACGTAGCGGAACAGGCCGTACAGGCGGCCGGCGGCCGTGCCGTCCAGCGGGTCGGCGGGCGCCGCGGCGGCAGCGGCGGCGGTGCCGGACGGCTTGCCGATGGAGAAGACGAACGCGCCGGAGATCGGGTGACCGTCGGCGGAGGTGACCCGCCAGGCCACCGTGTAGGTGCCCTGGGCCAGCTTGTCGGGCAGCTCCACCCGGCCGGTGTTGTCCTTGCCGTCCGCGTGCTGCGCCGGGCGGGGGTTGACGCGCTCGTTGTCCGGCGAGAGCACTCGCAGCGAGTCCTCGGAGAGGCCGACCGACTCGTTGAAGGTGAGCGTGACGTGCTTCGGTGCCGTCTGCAGGACGGCGCCGTCGGCGGGGTCGCTGCCGCTGAGGCCGGAGTGCGCGAAGGCCCGGCCCGTCCCGCCGACGATCAGCGCGAACGTGGCGGCGAGCAGCGCCAGGACGGCCACTGGCCTCCTGGCGGGAGGCGATCCGGTGTGCATGATCAGGCAGTCTCGGCGGTGCCGGCGGCCCGTGGGGCCGGTTGAGCAACTTCCGCTAAAAACGTGACGGCAGGGTCGTGTCGGGCCCGCCCGCCGAGGTCTTCCGTATGACGTCCATCGCCCCGCCGATCGTGGAGCTCGGCCGCGCCGCCGACTGGAGCCCGCTGCCCCTGTCGATCCGCGATGCCCGCCGCGCCGCCGCCCCGCTGCGGGCCCGGGGCGGGCCCGGCTGTCCGGCACCGCCCCGGGCCCGGCCCTGCCGGCCCCCCGCCGCGGACGGTCCACCCTGCTCACCGCCCGCGGCGTGACCGTCTGCTCCTCCACCTGGTGCGGCTTGGCTGCCGGTCGTGACGCCGGTGTGAGGCGGTGTGTCGCCTGCGGGCCGCGGCCTCGCGCCGGTTCGTGGTGGTGGCTGGCGCATCCTTGGCGAGGACCGGCGCGTTGACTGGGCAGGTCCTGACCGCGAGTGAAGCGAGGCATGGGTGAGCAGCCCTTTTGTCTTTTCCGAAGGTTCTTTTGAGGCGTTCCGTCACCTGGTCGAGCGGCGGGACGTCAACACCGTGATCCTCCACCGCCAGGGCGCGGCAGGTGGTCTGGCAGTGGAGGTGGAGGCCAACCTGACCCATGAGGAACTCCTTGAGGCCCTTCCTGCCGATGAGCCCCGGCTGGTTGTCCATGAGCTGGCCTTCGCCACCCCGGACGGCACCCGCCGCAACGAGCAGCTGCTGATCTTCTGGGACCCCGTCGGCGCTGCTGGCCAGGAGCAGGCGTACGAGGCCGCCTTCACCGCTGTGCAGAACCTCCTTGAGACCTCCCTGGTCCAGCTCAGGGCCCGACAGGCCGGCGAGCTGGAGTACCGAAAGCTTGTCGCGCTGGCGCGTACGGCGGCCGAACATCGGCCAGGTGGGTGACGCCCATCCGGAGGTTTCACAAACGTCGGGCTCCGCGTCGCCCCGATGGGCGGCAAACATGCGGTTGACCGTGTGGCTGGGCCCGCTGACGGCCCGCTTGCCGTGGGTGCTGAGCAGTGCCGGCAGCAGCGCGGAGGGCGGACCGGAGAACGCCCAGCCGTGCAGTTATATCTCGCCCTGTCCGAAAAACACCCCGTTGCCATCTCCGTAATCAGGGGCGGCACGAAGCGCGCGCATCACCATGGCATCCGGGGCGCCCACGCCAGCCGGGTGGGCACACCTGCAAAGCCCTGAAGGCATGAACCATCAACTACACCCGGCAGTGCCGGGCCGACTGACGACTTACGGAGGACCCATGTCCCGTTTCCAAGCACGCTGCCGAACCACCCGCATGGCCTGGACCCTTTTGTGTGCGTCGGTCCTTTGCCAGCTAGTGGTAATGAGTGCATCCAGCGCTCATGCCACAGAGCACTTGTCGAAACCAAAGGTCAACTGGGATGCCATCGCCGAGTGCGAGTCCGGTGGCAACTGGCGTGCCAACACCGGCAACGGCCATTACGGAGGTCTGCAGTTCACTCAATCGAGTTGGAAGGCTGCAGGCGGGACCCGGTACGCCCCTCGCGCCGACCTCGCCACCAAGTCGGAGCAGATCGCTACCGCCCAGAAGCTGGCCGCCATGCAGGGCATGGGTGCCTGGAGCTGCGCCCGTCGGTGATCCGGTAGCGGCGTGCAAACGTGGTTGCCGTCATGTGCCGCCCCCGCAGGCTCAGCGAAGCAATTTCGGGAAGGATGCGCTCACCGCCGAGCGGAAACCCGTGCGGGAGCGGCGTGGCTCGGGCTTCACTGTTGCCGGGCGGGCAGCAGCCGCGCCGCCGGCGTCCGGCGCTTCGCACTGCGACGACAAGACCTTCGACGCGGGCTGAGGCTGTTCATCTGTCACCGGCTGACCCCCGACCGCTGCCCCACCCCGCACACCCACACTTGACTTCCAGGAGGCCGGTGTCGTCCCGGGCCGCGCGGCGGGTGATGTCCGTGCCCGGAAGGTGCGGGGCCCGGGAGCCCGAGACGAAGAGGTGGGCCGGTTCCGCAGCGGCGTCGCGCAGGGCGCGGGCCGTTTCGAAGGCGGCCGTTGCGCCGAGGCTGTGGCCGAACAGCACGATCGGGCCGTCGAGGGTGGTGCGGATGGCGTCGGCTGCTTCCCGGGCCAGCTGGAGCAGGTCGGCGGGGTGGGGTTCGGTGACGCGGTCCGCACGTCCGGGGTAGCGGACGGCATGGACCTCGAAGGCCGGCAGTGCCTTGCCCCAGTGGTGGAAGAAGGACGCCGACCCGCCCGCGTGCGGGAAGCAGACGAGGCGCATTCGGGCGGTCGGGCGGGGGTGGGGCAGGTGAGCCAGGGTGTCATGTCACGCCGCCGCGCGGTTGCGGGTGAGGAGGTGCGGGAGGGTGACGAGGTGGAGTGGGTGGGTGCTGGACGCTGCCGCCACGCACGTGGGGAGGGTCGTCCACCAGTCGAGGATGTGCCATTTGGCGTCGTAGCGGCCGCCGTCGGGGATGTCTGAGACGTCGATGCGGTGCATGCCGGCCAGGTCCGTCACTCCGCACTTGATGAGGGATTCCTTGCGGACCCAGGTGCGGAGGAAGACGGCCTGGGCGGCCGGGCCCGCCTCGGCCAGGCGGCGCTGCTCCGCCGGGGCGAGGACGTGGGCCATGGCCTCGGGCGGCAGCGGGGTGGCGTCGAGGCGTTCGATGTCCACGCCCACGGGGTGGCGGCCGGCCGCCGCGGCGACCACCCCCGGGGCGTGGCTCAGGCTCACCGTGAGGTCCGGCCGGCCCTGGAACGCCGGTCTGCCGTGCGGTCCGCCGCAGTCCGCGCAGTGCTGGACGAGGTGCAGGTCCCGTGCGTCGGCCGCGGCGACCCGGGCGGCGACGAGACGGGCCAGCAGGTGGGCGGCGACGAAGTCCTCGCGGTCGGACCGCCGCCGGAAGGCGGCGGCCCGGGCGTGCTCCTGCGGGGTGAGGGCCTCTTCGCCGAGCGGCGAGTGGCGCAGTACGTCGGCGGTGGTGGCGCTGATCGCCAGCTGCGGCCCGGCCATCACCGCGTGTTCAGGGCGGTGCGCAGCAGGTCGTACGTGGCGTCCAGGTCGAGGGAGAGGCCGAGCTCCCAGACGGGCAGTCCGCCGAGCACGGTGCGCAGGTCGGTCTCGACCTCCGTGAGGAGGGCGGGGTCGGACTTGGCGGTGGAGAAGTCGCCGCGGGAGCGTTCGACGGCTTCGTCGAGGTCCAGGTCCCGCAGGGACGGCTCGCCCTGGGTGAGGAAGACGACCGCGTCGGGGCGGGCGGCCGGGTCCAGTTCGAGACCGGGGGCCCCGGTGAGGCCGAGGCGGTACTTGCGTCCGCCGTCGATTCCGGCGCGCGGGACGGCGTCCAGTTCGGGGCAGCGGGCGATGAGGTCCGGGGACAGGTAGGTGACCCGGGGGTGTCCCCAGATGAGGGGTTCGGCCTCGTCGAGGTGGCGGACCATGATGTCCTCGCCGTACAGGACGGCTCCGCGGTGGGCGGCCCAGTAGGTGAAGGTGGACTTGCCGACGCCGGTGGGGGCGGAGATGAGCGCGGTGCGGCCGTCGATCCCGATGGCGCCGGTGTGCAGGGGGTAGTGCCGTTCGGAGCGGCAGACGAGGTAAAGGAAGAGGCGTTCGAGGATCCAGCGTCCCCAGACCACCGGGTCGTCGAGGTCGGTGCGGGCGAGGGTGACGGTGGCCTTCCAGGCCGTGGGGTCGATGACGGCTCGGGAGCCGCCGGTGTCGATGACGATCGGGTCGGCGGTGAGGACTTCCGCGTTGTGCGGGGGTTCGGTGCTGGGGCGGGCGGGCGGCTCGTCGGAGACGGTGATCTCCAGGTCGAGCCGGGTGCCGCTGTCGGCGAAGGCGGTTGCGGGCGGGCCGAAGAACTCGTCGACGAGGGGCAGCGCGTCGGGGTCGGTCAGGAGGTCGACGCGGATTCCGTAGCACTCGCGCTGGGAGCGGTTCTGGTCTCGCATGGGGGCGTGGTTCCTCTCGTTGGATGACTGCTGGACGGGGGCCGGGTCACACGCCGTGCCAGGCGGGTTCGTAGCCGCCCGGGCCGTCGCCCCGGTCCGGGCCGGCCTCGCGGTGGCAGGGGAGTTCGTGGGGTTCGATCCGGGCGATGGACGGCTCGAGAAGGTCGTCGGCGGCGGATCCGGCGGCGGTGCCGGTGGTGGCGTGGGCTCGTACGGGCACGGGGCACTCCCGGGTCGGATCGGGGCGGGCAGGTCGGACGGTCGGGGCGGTCGTACGGCCGGGGCGGGTCGTACGGCCGGGGCGGTCGGACGGCCGGGGCGGTCGGACGGCCGGGGCGGGTCGCGGTCAGGCCGTGGGCGCGGCGGAGAAGCGGCTGCCGAAGAACAGCAGCGAGGGCTCCCCGGGGAGCGAGTCGAAGGCGTGGACCGCCCCGATGACCACCGTGTGGTCCCCCGCCGGGTACGTGTCGCGGACGGTGCAGTCGAAGTACGCCGCCGCGCCGTCGAGGACGGGGCAGCCGGTGTACGGAGCCGGCCGCCAGCTGCGTCCGGCGAAGGACTCACGGCCGGTGGGCCGGGAACGGTCGGCGAACCAGCGGGCCGTGTCCTGTTGATCCGCACCGAGCACGGAGACCGCGAAGCGGCCGGCCTGGAGGATCGAACGGGCGGTGCGCGAGGTGTTGCCGAGGGCGGTGAGGATCAGGAGCGGGTCCAGGGACGCGGTGGCGAACGCGTTCACCGTCATGCCGTGCGGCTCGCCGTCGACGACGGTGGTGAGCACGGTGACGCCGGTGGGGAAGCGTGCCGCGGTGCGGCTGAACGCGCGGCGCCGGGACTCGGCGGCGGTGCCGGTGCCCACGGTGGCCCCGGCGGTGCCGGTGCTCACGCCGTCACCGCGGCGGCGGCCGGTGCCGGGGCGGCGCACGCGATCCGGAGCCGGTCGAGGTGTTCGAGGCCGGCGAGCACCTGCTCGTCCGGGACGCCGAAGTCGATCAGGCAGGCGATCTCGTCCACTCCTGCCGCCCGGATGCGCTCCACCTGCGCCCGCGCCTTGTCGACCTGCCCGAGGAGGCCGCCCTCGTCGTAGTAGCGCTCGAAGGACCGCTCGACGAGGAAGTCGATGTCCTTCTCCTTGAGCTTCGCCGGGTCGATCCGCCGCCGGCCGCCGGCCCCGGAGCCGAGGATGAGCCCCAGCGAGCTGCGCAGGTAGGCGCAGAGCGGCTCGCGGACGGCGCTGCGGGCGGCTGCGTCGTCCTCGTCCAGGTAGGTGTGGACCATCAGCGCCACGTGGCCGGTGCCGTCGGCGCCGGGCCGGGCCGCGTACTCCTCCCGGTAGGCGGCGATCTTCTCGGTGAGTTCGTCGAGGTCCTGGCCGAGGAGGTGGGTGAGGACGCCCGCGCCGGTCCGACCGGCGTCGCGGAACGTCTCGACGCCGCCCGCGCTGGTGATCCAGAACGGCAGCTCCGGCTGCACGGGGCGCGGGTAGGACCGGACCGAGGCGGGCCGGCCGGCGCCGTCCTGGACGGTCATCTCCTCGCCGCGCCACAGGGCGCGTACCTGTTCGACGGTCTCTATGAGGACGGAGCGCCGGTCCTCGTAGTTCTCCGGCCGCAGGGCGAAGTCGACGGCGTGCCAGCCGGAGGCGAAGGAGAGTCCGACGCGGCCGCCGGAGAGGTTGTCGACGACGGCCCACTCCTCGGCGATGCGCAGCGGGTGGTGCAGCGGGGCGACGACGCTTCCGGCGCGGATCCCGACGCGTTCGGTGACGGCGGCCACGGCGGCGCCGGCCACGGAGGGGTTGGGGTAGAGGCCACCGAAGGGGTGGAAGTGGCGTTCCGGGGTCCACACGGCGGTGAATCCCCGCTCGTCGGCGAAGCGGGCGCCGCTCAGCAGCAGCCGGTAGGGGTCGGTGCCGGGTGCGGCGCTGTCGTTGGCGAAGTAGAACAGGCTGAAGTCCACGTGGGTCTCCGGTGTCGGGACGGCGGCTGGCAGGAGCCGGGGCGGGTCAGGCTGCGGCGTTCTCGGCGGCCGGTTCGCGGGTGCGTTCGGCCCAGCGGACCGCTCGGGGCATGGCGAGTGCGGCGGCGAGCAGCAGCAGGCCGAAGAGGAGCCAGCCCGGCCATCCGAAGCTGATGACGAGGGCGGTGGTGACGGCCGGGGTGACGGCGGTGCCCAGCTGGGTGGTCAGTCCGAACATGCCCTGGTACTGGCCTTGGGCGTGGGCGGGGGCGAGCTCGTACGAGACCGCCCAGGAGCCGGCGGAGTAGAGGAGCTCGCCGACCACGTGGACGAGCGTCCCGGCGATCAGGCAGGCCGCTGCGAGCCAGGCGGAACGGCCGGCGGCGAGGGCGAACACGGCGCAGCTGAGCGCGGTGAGGACGCCGGAGCGGCTCAGGGCGCGGGCTCCGCCCTGGACGGTCTCGGCGCCCTTGCTGGCGCGGACCTGGAAGAGGATCACGATGACCGTGTTGAGGAGCAGGAGGCCGGCGTAGAGGGAGACCGGGGCGTCGGTGCGTTCGGCGATCCAGATCGGGAGGGCGACGGTGAGCAGGCCGCCGTTCATCACGAGGGCGATGTTGAGTACGGAGATCAGGACGAAGGGCCGGTCGCTCAGGACCGTGCGGCGGGTCTCCTTCGCCGGGCGCGGTACCGGCGGGACCGGCGGCAGGGCGAGGTAGACGAGTCCGCCGGTGACGTACAGCAGGCCGCTCAGCACGAGCAGGGGCACGTACACGGATTGGCTGTTGTAGCCGAGTGCGACGCCGCCGAGGACGGTGCCGATCGATATGCCGACGTTGGTGACGGAGCGCAGGTAGGCGCGGGCGCGGACCCGTTCGTCGGAGGGGACGGCGCCGGCCACCAGGGCGCCCCGGGAGGAGTTGCCGGCCGATTCGGCCATGGTGACCAGTGAGACCGCGACGAGGAAGCCGGTGAAGCCTTCCACGAGGGCGTAGCCGCACACGGCGACGCCTTGGAGGGCGACGAAGGTGATGGCCATGGTGCGGGGGCCGATGACGTCGGCGATGTGGCCGGCGGGGATGCTGACCAGCATGCCCAGGACGGCGGCGACGGTGAGGCCGAGGCCGACCTGGCGGGCGGGCAGGTCCACGGCGTGGATGAAGTAGAGCACGCTGACCGAGATCAGGAAGCCGTTGCCGCAGGTCCGCACGAGGTTGCTGAGGGCGAGGAGCCGGATCACACCCCGAGGGGGGATCAGATCACGGAGTAGGGACATGGTTGCCTTCCGGTCAGTTACCCGCGGCGAGGGCGGACGCGGCGTGGGGTGCGGGTGCGGGGTTGGGTGTCGGGGCGTCGAGGCTGCGGCGCAGCTCGGGGCGGTCGGTCTTGCCGTTCGGGTTGAGCGGCATCCGCACCAGGTGGAGGAAGCGCCGGGGCACCATGTGGGAGGGAATGCGCTCGCGGAGCCAGCGGCGCAGGGCCGGGGTGGTCTGGGCGCGGCCGGTGTAGAAGGCGACCAGCTCCACGTCGGCGCCGGTGCGCACGGCGAGGACGACGGCCTCGTCGATTTCGTCGTGGCGGCGGAAGGCCGCCTCGATCTCGCCGAGTTCGATGCGGTAGCCGCGTACCTTCACCTGGTTGTCGAGGCGGCCGAGGTGGACCAGGTGGCCGCCCTCGTGCCGGACCCGGTCGCCGGTGCGGTAGTAGTGCGCGGGGGTCAGCGGGGCGGAGCCGTCGTGGACGGTGGTGCCGGAGGCGTCGCCGGCGAGGAAGCGGCCGCGGTCGTCGCCGGGGTCGAGGTAGCCGTCGAAGCGCTGGGGGCCGCGTACGCACAGTTCGCCCTCGGCGGCCGCGCGGCCGTCCTCGCCGACGACGAGGGTGTCGAGGAAGGGGTAGACGGGGCCGATGGGGACGGTGTCGTTGGAGGTCCGGGGCCAGTCGATCGGGTCGGCGGGCAGGCGGTACTCGGTGCAGGCGACGGTCAGCTCGGTCGGCCCGTAGACGTTGTCGATCGCGGATCCGGGGGCGGCCTCCCGCCAGGCCAGGGCCTGGGTGTAGGTGAGGGGTTCGCCGATGAACACGCTGTGGCGCAGGGTGTCGACGAGGCCGGCCGGGAGGTTGCCCAGCGCCTTGCTGACGGATACGACGGAGGGCACCGAGAACCAGTGGGTGAGGCGCTGCTTCCTGATGTACTCGATCGGGTGGAGCAGTTCGCTGCGCTGCGGTACGACGAGGGTCGCACCGCTGCCCCAGGTGGCGAACAGGTCGAACACCGACGGGTCGAAGGTCAGGTCGAAGGTGTGCGAGGTGCGGCAGCCGGGGCCCAGTCCGTAGCGGGCGATGTTGTGGGCGATGTACGGGGAGAGGTTGCGGTGCCGGATCGGCACCCCCTTGGGGCGGCCGGTGGAGCCCGAGGTGAACAGTACGTACGCGGTGTCGTCCGCCGTGGCCGTGTACGCGGGCAGGCGGACGTCCGCCGGTTCGGGCAGTCGGGTGTCGGGCAGGACGAGCACGGTGGCCGGCCACTCGCGGCCGTCTGCGTCGGGCGGCGCGGCCTGGCCGTCGGACAGGAGCAGGTCGATGCGTGCCAGTTCGCAGACGGACTGGTTGCGTGCGGCGGGGTATTCCGGGTTGAGCGGTGTGACCACTGCCCCGAGCCGGAGGGCGGCCAGATAGCCGGTGAAGGCCGTCAGGCTGCGGGAGGCGAGCAGACCGATCCGGCGCGGCACGCCGCCGTGCTCGGCGACGAGCCGGTGGGCCAGCGACTCGGCCCGCCGGTGCAGTTCCTGGTAGTCGATGACGCGGTCGCGCTGCTCGCTGTCGCGGAGCTCCAGGGCGGGAGCGTGCGGGTGCGCTTCGACGGTGCGGGCGAACCACTCGTACAGGGTGCGGTCGGTCATGGGCGGCCTTGGTCCTTCGTCCTCGGTTCGGGGCAGTGCGGGGTCAGACGGTGCCGGGCGCGATACGGGGCGCGACCAGGCGCATCGTGGTCGGCGGCTCCTGCGCGGAGGGCAGCAGGTGCAGGACGGTGGCCGCGGCGGCGTCGGCGGGTCCGGCGTCGAGGTGCGCGGCGCAGTCCGCGCAGTCCAGTGCGCCGAAGCCGGCGAACCGGTAGGCGACCTCCATGATCCGGTTGCGGTCGGTGGCCCTGAAGTCCGCGGCGAGGTGGACCCCCGCCTGCGCCGCCTGGTCGATGAGCCAGCGCAGGATGACGGCGCCGGCGCCGAAGGAGACCACCCGGCAGGAGGTGGCGAGCAGCTTGAGCCGCCACACGCCGGGGAGCTTCTCCAGGAGCAGCACGCCGACGGCGCCGTGCGGGCCGAAGCGGTCGGTGAGGGAGACGACCAGGACCTCGTGGCTCTCGTCGGCGAGCAGGGCGCGCAGCGCGGCGTCCGAGTAGTGCACGCCGGTGGCGTTCATCTGGCTGGTGCGCAGGGTGAGTTCCTCGACGCGGGAGATCGAGTCCTCGCCCGCCCGTTCGATCTCCATGACGAGGTCGAGGGTGCGCAGGAAGTCCTCGTCGGCTCCCCGGTACTCGCCGCGTTCCCGCTCCCGCCGGAAGCCGGCCTGGTACATCTCGCGGCGGCGGCGGGCGTCGGAGGTCACCCGCGGGGGCGTGAACTCGGGCAGTCCGGCCAGGTCCCCGGCCTGCTCGGCCGGGTAGCAGCGTACGTCGGGCAGGTGGAAGGCGACCTCGGCGAGTTCGCTCGGCGTGTCGTCGATGAAGGCGATGGTGCGCTCGGCGAAGTTGAGGCCCTCGGCGATCCGGCGGACGGACTCCGACTTCGGGCCCCAGCCGATCTGCGGCAGGACGAAGTACTCGGCGAGCCCGAGCCGCTCCAGGACCGGCCAGGCGTGGTCGTGGTCGTTCTTGCTGGCGATCGACTGCAGGATGCCGCGGGAGTCCAGCTCCTCGATCGTCTTGCGGACGGCGTCGGAGACGGCGGGGTCGCCGTCCTCCAGCAGGATGCCCTGCCACAGCGTCCGGTCGAGGTCCCAGACCAGGCACTTGACCGTGACGGCCGCCTCCTCGGTCGCCTCCTCGGTCGCTTCCGCAGTCACTTCTCCGGTCAGTTCTCGGGTCACTTCTGGGGTCACACCTCCCACAGGGTCACCGCCCATGCGGCGACGGGGCTGTTGTTGAGTACGAGGACGAGATCGCCCGGCGACAGCTCGCCCGAGCGCAGCAGGCTGTCCAGGTTGAACACGACGTCCATCGCGCCCTGGTGGCCGTACGCCCTCAGGTGTTCGCGGCAGACGTCGTGGATCGGCAGGCCGAGCAGCGACTGGTAGAAGTCGAAGGCGCCCGCGGTGACGTTCTGCATCAGGGTGGCGGCGACGCGGTCCTTGCCGACGCCCGCCTCGGCGAGGACCTCGTCGACCATCCGGCCGAGCCGCTGGCGGCTGTGCAGGGCCAGCTCGAAGCTGTACCGGTCGGGTGACGCGCACTCCTCGCGCCACTCGTACCAGGGGGTCTGGCGGTAGTCGACGCTGAAGAGGCCGTGGAAGGCGCCGTCGGTCTCCATCCGGTGCGCGCGCAGCACCGGCCGCCCGCCGCGGACCATGGTCATCGCGTACGCGCCGTCGCCGATCACGGTGACGGGCGGACGGACCCGGTCCGGGCCCGTGGGGGTGCTGGCGTGGGTGATGAGCACGGACCGCCGGGACGGGTCGGCGACGAGGAGGTCCCGTGCCAGGGCCCAGGCGGCGCTGGAGCCGGTGCAGCCGAGGCCGTCCACGGTGAAGGAGAACGCGCGGTCCAGCTTGGTCTCGTGCTGGACCCGGCAGACGTCCGATCCGAGGAGGACGTCGGGGGCCCGGGGGCCGACCATCAGCAGGACGTCCGGGTCGCCGGGGTGGGCGGAGAGGAGTTCGCGGACGGCCCGGGCTGCGAGTTCGGCGTTGCCGCTGCCGTCCTCCACGCCGACCGTGGCGATTCCCGTGCTGGTGGTGAACTCCTTCTGCCCGTGGTCGAGCTGCCCGTACTCGGGCAGTTCGGCGAGGGGGGTGAGGGTGTCGGGGAGCAGGCAGTGGATGGCGCCGATGCCGATGGGCTCGGGGCCGGCGGACGACGCGCTCATGCCCACACCGCCAGTGCGTGGTCGGCCAGCAGCAGCCGGCTGATCTCGTTGCTGCCCTCGATGATCTCCATCACCTTGGCGTCGCGGAAGGCCCGGGCCACGACGTGCCCGTCCTGGGCGCCGGCCGAGGCCAGCACCTGCACCGCCGCAGCGGAGGTACGGGCGGCCTCGACGGCCGCGACGTGCTTGGCGAGCACCGCGGCCGACACGAGGTCCGGCGACCCGCTGTCCCAACTCGCGCTTGCCGCAGCACAGTTGTGGGTGGCGGCGCGTTCCGCGATCAGCATCTCGGCCAGGTGTGCGGCCACCAACTGGTGGCCGGCGAGGCGGCGGCCGCCCTGCTCGCGCGAGGCGGCGTGCCGGGCGGCCGCCGCGAGGCAGGCCCGGATGATGCCGGTGCTGCCCCAGGCGACCGATACCCGGCCGTACACGAGGGCCGCGGAGACCAGCAGGGCCGCGGACTGGCCCGCCGCGCCGAGCAGCGCCGTCCGGGGCAGGCGGACGTCCGTCAGTGTGACCGTCGAGTGCCCGGCAGCCCGGCACCCCAGCGGGTCCGCCACCTTCTCCACGCGGACGCCGGGGGCGTCGGCCGGGACGACCACGGCCGCGGCGCCGTCCCCGTACCGGCCGAAGACGAGCAGCATGCTCGCGTAGCCGGAGCCGGTGACCCACACCTTGGTGCCGTCCAGGACGATCTCGTCGCCGTCGGCCCGCACCGTGGTGGCCATCGCGGACAGGTCGCTGCCCGCGCCGGGCTCGCTGAACGCGACACCGGCCGTCTCGCCGGAGGTGAGGCGGGGCAGGTACGCCGCGCGCTGTGCCGGGCTGCCGAGGCGCTGGATCGTCCAGGCCGCCATGCCCTGCGAGGTCATGAGGGAGCGGGTGGAGCTGCACAGGGCGCCGACGTGCGCGGTCAGCTCGCCGTTCGCCGCGCTGCTCAGGCCCAGGCCGCCGTACTCGGCGGGCACCTGGGCGCACAGCACGCCCGCCGCCCCGAGCTCCTTGACGACCTCGCCGGGGATGCGGCCGGCCACGTCCCAGGCCCCGGCCCGGTCGCCGATCAGGCGGGTGGCCAGCTCGGCCGGGGTCTCGCCCGTCCGGTCGGGCTCACTCACCGCCGTCACCTCCGGCCGCGGCCAGGCGGGTGACCAGGCCGGTCATGGTGTGCACCGTGCGGAAGTTCGCCAGTGACAGTTCGTCGCCGGTGACCGCGACCCCGTAGGCCTGCTCGATGTGGACGACCAGTTCGAGGGCGAAGAGGGAGGAGACGCCGCCGCCGGCGAAGAGGTCCTCGTCCACCTCCCAGGTCCGCTTGGTCCACTGGGCGAGGAAGGCCAGCAGGCCGGCCTCGACGGCGGCGGGGGTCAGGTCGCGGGTGGTGATGGCGGTGTCGCTCACAGAACGCCTCCGTACTCGAAGAATCCGCGGCCGGTCTTCCGGCCGAGGTCGCCGGCTGCCACCTTCTGCAGGAGCAGCTCGCAGGGCAGGTATCCGGCGTCGCCGGTGCGGTCGTACAGCACGCGCAGGCTGTCGACCACGTTGTCCAGGCCGATGAGGTCCGCGGTGGCCAGCGGGCCGGTGGTGTGGCCGAGGCAGCCGCGGAAGAGGGCGTCGACGGACTCGGCGTCCGCGATGCCGTCCTGCACCAATTGGGCGGCTCCGTTGAGGGACCGCTGCAGGACCCGGTTGATGACGAAGCCGGGGCCGTCGCCCACGACGATCGCGTTCATGCCGAGCAGCGCCAGCAGGTCGGTGACCCGCCGCAGCGCGTCCTCGGAGGTGCGCGGCCCGCGGATGACCTCGATGGCCGGGATCAGGTAGGGCGGGTTCATGAAGTGCGCGCCGACCATGTCCTCGGGGCGGGCGGCGGACGCGGCCAGCTCGTCGATGGGGATGCCCGAGGTGTTGGAGACGAGCGGGGTGCCCGGGGCGATCACCGCGGACGCCGCCGCGATCACCTTCGCCTTCGTTTCGGGGATCTCGGTCACCGCCTCGATGACGACCTGCGCCCCGTGGACGTCGTCGACCAGGCTCGTGGTGGTGAGGGCGCCGCTCGCGCCGTCACGCGGCAGCTTGCCCATGAGCTGCGCCATCCGCCGGCCGCGCGCGACGGCGGCGGGCGCCTTCTCCAGCCGGCTCTCGTCCACGTCGACGAGGACGACGGGCAGGCCGTGACCCGTGATCAGGGTGGCGATGCCGATGCCCATGGTGCCCGCGCCGAGCACGGCGATCGGCTGTCCCGCCGGGTCGGGGAGCGCCTCGGGCGCTGTGGTGGACTGGCTCACCGGTGGTTCTCCTCGGTGGTGTCGGTGGGGGCGGGCGCCTGCAGCAGGTCGCCGAGCAGCGCCGCGAACTTGGGCTCCTGGCCCGCGAGGTAGGACAGGCTCCGGCGGACGAGGTCGCCGGTGGGGGCGGGGTCGATGCCCCGGCTCTCCAGCCAGGGCCGCCAGTTGAGGGCGATCAGGTCGCGCTCGCCGAGTGCGTGGCCCTCCAGTTCGTACAGGGCGACGCTGGAGAGGATCTCGTCGTCGTCGCGCAGGGCGCGCTCGGCGACGGTCCGCTGCCAGTCGCCGGCCTCCACGGCGCGGGTGCCCCAGCCGGCGTGGCCGAGGAGCTCGAACAGGCCGCGGGTGGAGACCGCCACCTCGTCGACGAGGTGGTACGCGTTGCCCGCCGAGGACGGCGTCACCGAAAGCTCGGCGACGGCCCGGGAGACGGTGTCCACGGGCGCCATCGGCAGGGCCCGGTCGTCGGTGGGGTGGCTGCCCACCGCGAGGCCGCTGGCGAGGATGTGCCAGATCAGGTCCTTGGTGTTGCAGGCGCCGGTGGCGGTGGAACCGAGGATGAAGCCCGGGCGGAAGATGCGGACCCGCAGTCCGGTCTCCTGCTCGGCGCGCTCCAGGAGCCGCTCGGCGACCCACTTGCTGACGCCGTAGCCGCCCTGCTGCGGATCGAGGGGCTGCTCGCGGGTCTCCAGGACGCCGCCTTCGAGGGCCGTGCCGGTGGCCGCGACCGTGGAGATGAAGCTGAAGTCCCTGATGCCGTGCCGGTTCATCCAGCGCACCAGCTCGACGACGGGCATGACGTTGTCGGTGCGCAGCACCCGGTACGGCTCGGTGAAGACCACCTTGGCCGCGCAGTGCACCACCCGGCCGACGGCCGTGGACAGCTCGCCGTCCCCGTACGACTCGCAGAGCGAGCCGATGTCGGTGAGGTCGCCCAGGACGATGCGCACCCGCTGCGGGTCCGGGTCGGGCAGGGCGTACTCGGCGGACTTCGCCCGCAGCCGGTCCCAGGCCTGCTCCTCGTCCCCGGCGCGTACGACGCAGTAGACACGGCCGGTGGTGGCGGTGAGGAGCTGGTGGAGCAGGAAGACGCCGAGGAATCCGGTCGCGCCGGTGAGCAGGGTGTCCTGGCCGGCGGTCTCGGTGGCGGGGGCGTCGCCGAGGGGGAGTTCCAGGTCGGCGTCGACGAGTTCGCCGTCGCCGTCGGCGATCGGGTCGAACTCGGCGGAGCCGCGCTCGGCGCCGTTCTTGAAGCCGGTGACGATCTCGGCGAGGCGGCGCACGGTGGCCCGGCTGCCGCCGGCCCGGTGCATGTTGACGAGGATGCCGTGCCGCTGCTGGACCTCCAGCGCCATGCGCACGGACAGCAGGGAGGTTCCGCCCAGGGCGCCGAACTCGTCGTCGACGCCGATGGTGCCGATGCCGAACAGCTCCCGCCACAGCATCACCAGGTCCGCCTCGACCGGGTCCTCGGGCAGCGGCCCCTGCGTTCCGTCGGCGGCGGCCTGCGGTGCGGCGGCGGTCGCGCAGGCGGGGGCGGCGGCGGTCGGCGCGCCCAGCGGGGCGATCCGGTCCAGGGCCCAGTAGCGGCGGCGGCGGAACGGGTAGGTGGGCAGGGCGAGGCGGCGGCCGCGACCGCCGGCCAGGCCGGCCCAGTTCACGTCGACACCGCCGAGCCATGCCTCGGCCAGCGCCCGCTCGGCCCGCTCGGCGACCGTCCCGTCGGCGTCGTCGAGGGACACCACCGCACGGTCGGCGCCGGCGTCGCCGGTGCCCAGCTGGAGGGCGTAGCGCCCGGCGGGGACGGGGCCGAGGGGGCCGCGTACGGTCTGCACCCGCGGCCCGAGGGCGGCGGTGAGCAGGTCGAGCAGCGGCTGCGGAGTGTGGCCGTCCTCGGGCAGGACCAGGACGGGGCGGCGCGGGGCGGCCTTGGCGGTGCGGACGGCGGGCGGGCGGGGCAGGCGCAGCGCGGCCGCCAGCTGCCCGGGGGCCGCGCTGACGAGCCGGCGCTCCTCGAAGGAGCGGCGGCCCACGCGCAGGGTGTGGGCGACGTCCGCGGGGTCGAGGCCGCCCGCGTCGAGTGCGTCGGCGAGCTGCCGGGACAGCGCGTCGAGTTCGCTGCGGGTCTGCGCGGAGAGGGTGAGCAGCATCTTCTCGCCCTGGGGCGCGGACGGGCGCTGGGGTGCGGGCGGCGCGGCCAGCACGACGGCGGCGTTGGTTCCGCCCAGGCCCATGGAGTTGACCAGGACGTGCCGGTCCTCCTCCACGGCCTTGCCGGGGGCGGAGTCGATGGTGAAGGGGCTGCCGGCGAGGACGCCGGGGTTGCGGGGGCGCTCGAAGAGCGGGTGGGGCGGCAGTTCGCCGGTACGGGCGATGTGGACGCCCTTGATGAAGCCGGCGATGCCGGCGGCCGGCCCGCAGTGCCCGATGTTGACCTTGACGGAGCCCAGGCCGGCCCAGCCGGTCTCCTCCGTCGCTTCGGGGGCGGCGGCCCGGAAGCCGTCGGTGAGGCCGCGCAGCTCGATCTGGTCGCCGAGGGCGGTGCCGGAGCCGTGGGCCTCGACGTAGCGGATCCGGTCGGGGGTGACGCCGGCGGTGCGCAGCGCGGCGGACACGACGTCGGCGAGCCCGGCCGGGCTCGGAGCGGTGAAACCGGAGCGGTCGGAGCCGTCGTTGCCGACGGCGCTGCCGCGGATGACGGCGAGGACGGGGTCCCCGTCGGCGAGGGCGTCGGCCAGACGGCGCAGTACGACCACGCCCACGCCCGAGCTGAACGAGGTGCCGGTGGACCGGGCGTCGAAGGCGCGGCACAGGCCGTCCTGCGACATCAGGCCGCCGGCCTGGTACTGGTAGCCGAACGCGGGCTCGTTGACGGTCGCACCGCCGGCGAGCGCGATGTCGCAGTCGCCGGAGAGCAGGGCCAGCGAGGCGTAGTGGACGGCGGTCAGCGAGGAGGAGCAGGCGGTCTGCACGCCGACGGAGGGGCCGCGCAGGCCCAGCTTGTAGGCGACGCGGGAGGTCAGGAAGTCGCCGAGGCCGCCGAGGTGCAGCTCCATGTCGTCGGAGGCGGCCGCGACGCCGTGCTGCTGGGCGCGGGCGGTCTGCAGGGCGGAGAGGTAGACGCTCTGGGCGGTGCCGCCGAAGACGCCGGTGACCAGGTCGCCGTGGGTGCCCGGGGCGTGCCCGGCGGCTTCCAGCGCCTCCCAGCAGGCCTCGAGGAAGAGGCGCTGCGGCGGGTCGATCGACTCCGCCTCGCTGGGCGAGTAGCCGAAGAACTCGGCGGCGAACTCCTGGGCGCCCGGCAGCGTGGCCGCGACCGGCACGTAGTCAGGGTCGTCCAGGACCTCCTGCGGTACGCCGGCGGCGCGGAGCGCCTCGGGGTCGAGCGGCCGGGTGGAGACCTTGCCCTCGGCGATGTTGCGCCAGAACTCCTCGGGCGTACGGGCGTCGGGGAATCGGCAGCCGACCCCGACGACGGCTATGTCGAAATCGGAACTCACGCGTGGTCCTTTGCACGGGTGGGGGACAGGCGGGCGGAGCGGGCGCGCAGCAGGCTGCGGTCGCGGCTCGCGGAAACGGGAGCGGGTGCGGCCGCGGCCGCGGTGTCGGCCGTGGTGTCGGCCGTGGTGTCGGCGGACAGGAACTCGGCCTGGGCGCGGATCGTGCTGTGGGTGAACAGGTCGGCGGCGTCGATCTCCCGGCCGCTGAGTGCGCGCAGCTCGTCGAGGAGCACGATCAGCAGCATGGAGTCGCCGCCGGCCTCGAAGAAGCTGTCGTCGGGCGACACGTCGGGGTCTTCGAGCAGCGTGCTCCAGATCGCGGTGATCCGGCTCTCCAGCTCCTCGATGCCGGCCAGGGCGGTCTCCTCTGGCAACGTCACTGGTCCTCCTGCTTTCTTTGCGTCCGGTGCGCCCCGTGCGCGGGGTTCGCCCCGAGTGAGGCGAACAGGTCGGCGTCGGGGTCGTTGATCAGTGCGGCGGCCGCCGCAGCCAGCTCGTCGAGCAGCTGTCGGACCGTCGTGTCGTCGAAGACGGCGTCGGAGTAGGCGAGTCGGAAGCCCACGCGGTCCGCTGCGGCGGTGGCGGTCAGTTCGAGTTCGTACTTGACCCGCAGCGGCTCCGGCGGGAGGTAGCTCACCTCGGTGCCCTCGCCCAGGCCGGGGGGCCGGACCGGTTCGTCCTCGACGGTGAGGTAGACGGGGGTGAGCGGCGGCCGGTCCAGCCCCCGGTCGGGGTGGAGCGCGGCGGCGAGGGTGTCGAAGGGGACGTCGGCGTGCCGGTAGGCGAGGACGGCGGCGCGGCGGACCCGGTCGAGCGCCTCGCGCCAGGTGGGACTGCCCGTCAGGTCGGCCCGCAGGACGAGGGTGTTGACGAACATGCCGACCGCGTCCGCGTCGCGGGCGTCCTCGCGTCCCGCCCAGGGGAACGCGATCAGCAGGTCCCGGTCGCCGCCGCGGTGGGCGAGGACGGCGGCGAGGAGGGTGGCCGCGGTCATGAACGTGCTGCACCCGAGCTCCGTGGTGAGCGTACGGAGCCTCGCCGCGTCGGCCCGGTCCAGGTCGAGGGCGCGGACCCGGCCCCCGGTCGACTGGACCCGCGGGCGTACCCGGTCGTGCGGGAGGGCGACGTCGGTGGGGGCGCCCCGCAGGGCCGCCACGTAGGCGGCGGCCCGCTCCTCGTCCCCGGCGGCGGAGGCGGCAGCGGCACCGGCTGCGGCCGCGGCCGCGGTCAGGGCGGGGTGCACGGCGGGTGCGAGCGAGGGCTCGCGGCCCTCCTGGCCAGCCCGGTAGGTATCGCCGATCTGGTCCAGGAGGATCTGCACTGAGCGCCCGTCGGACACCGCGTGGTGGGTGGTCAGCAGGAGCAGGGTCCGGTCCTTGCGGAGCACGATCTCCGCCCGTGCGGGGGCGTCGGCGGCGAGGTCGAACGGCGCCCAGGACTGCTCGCCGAGGTAGGCGTCGAGCTTGTCGGCGTCCCAGGCGCTCGCGTCCACCGTCACCACCGCCGGAGCGGGGCCGTCCGTACGGTAGAAGAGGGTGCGGGCGCGGGCGTCCAGTTGGAAGCGGGAGCGCAGGCCGGGGTGCCTGCCCAGGACGGATGCCACGGCCTCGCCCAGCGCGGCGGCGTCGACCGGACCGCGCACCTCCAGGAGGCACGGGATGGTGTAAGCGGTGCGCAGTGCGGCGACGCGGTCGATGAACCACAGGCGCTGCTGGGCGGGGGTGGCTCGGTGGCGTGCGGCGTCCGGCTCCGCGGTCTCCGCGCCGATGTCCCGTCGGGGACCGGCCGGCGGCCCGGCCGGCGGTTCGGTGCGGGGCGCGGCGGCGTCCTGGAGCATCCGGCCGAGCCCGGCCACGGTCGGGTCTGCGAGGAACTCGCGCAGGGCCAGCGGGCGCCCGCAGCTCCGCTCGGCCGCCGCGAGCATCCGTACGGCGAGCAGCGAGTGCCCGCCCAGGGTGAAGAAGTCCGCGTCCGGGCCGAGGCCTGCGGGGGCGGGCGCGGGGGCGGCCGGGTCGGTGTGGGCCTCGGCGAGGGCCTGGGCGATGAGGCGGGCGGCCTCGCGCTGCGGGCCGGTGAGCGCGGCCGGGCCGGCCGAGCCGTGCGGCAGCGGCCTGTCCTGCATGCGCGACAGGGCGGCGAAGTCCAGCTTGTCGTTGGCGGTGAGCGGCAGCCGGTCGACGGCGTAGACCTGCGAGGGCAGTACCGCCGAGGCCACCCAGCTCAGCAGCGGCCGCAGGAGGGAGTCGCGGTCGGGTAGGGCGCCGTCGTGGGCCGCGTCCCGGTCCGGGACCACGTAGGCGACGAGCCGGGGCGGGGTTCCGACCGCGGTCACCGCCGCGGCCGCGACCGCCGGGTGCTCCTCGATCAGCTTGCGGATCTCCTGCGGCTCGATCCGGTTGCCGAGGATCTTGACCTGGTCGTCGACGCGGCCGAGGCAGTCCAGCCGGCCGTCCGCCCGCAGGACGCCCCGGTCGCCGGTCCGGTACATGCGGGCGCCGGGCTCGTCCGCGTACGGGTCGGGGAGGAAGGCCTCCCGGGTCCGGTCGGGCTGACCGAGGTAGCCGAGGGCGACGGCCTCGCCCGCGAGGTAGATCTCGCCCGGGACGCCCGGCGGGATCTCCTCCTGGTGGGGCCCGAGCACGTACACGCGGGTGTTGGCGACGGGCCGGCCGATGGTCGGCTCCTCGTCGTGGTCCGGCCGGAAGGCGGCGAAGGTCGCGATGCAGGAGTTCTCGGTGGGGCCGTAGAGGTTGCGGATGGGCACCCGCCAGCGCTCCCAGGCCTCGGTGGCGAGCTGCCGGGTCAGGACCTCCCCGGCGGTGGTGAGGCTGCGCAGCGCGCTGCCGCCCGGGGCGGTCTCGTCGGGTGCCACGTCGAGGACCCCGCGGAGCAGGCTCGGCGTCATGGAGGCGACCGTGGCTCCGCCGGGTCCCGCGAGCAGGCGGCACAGGGCGCGCGGGTCGCGGCGCTCGGTGTCGTCGGCGTAGAGCAGCCGGGCGCCGCCCAGCAGGGTGCGGAAGGTGTCGAAGGTGGCCCCGTCGAAGGCCGAGCCCCAGGTGCACAGCACCGTGTCGGCGGGGGTCAGCTCGGTGTCGGAGGCCCACCACAGGGTGTTGTTGAGCAGGCCGCGGTGCGGGATCACCACGCCCTTGGGGCGGCCGGTCGTCCCGGAGGTGTAGATCACCACGGCCGGGTCCTCGGGCCGCAGCGGGGCGATTTCGCGGTCGTCGCCGGTCTCCGTGCCCGCGCCGGGGTCGGCCAGGTCGAGCAGGGCGGTCTCGGGGGCGCCTGCCTGCAGCAGGGCGCGGCCGGCCTCGTCGACCAGGGCCGCCGGGGCTCCGACCTCGGCGACGACGTGCGCCAGCCGCTGTCGGGGCGTGTCCAGCGACAGGGGGACGTAGGCGGCTCCCGAGCGCAGCACGCCGAGCCAGCCGGCGGTCATGAGGCCGCCGCGGTGGGCGAGTACGGGTACGTGGTCGCCAGCCCCGATGCCCCGGGCGCGCAGGGCGCGGGTCACCCGCCAGGCGGCTTCGTCCAGCTCCCGCCAGGTCATGTGCGAGCCGGCGCAGCCGGCGGCCACGGCGTCGGGGTCGGACGCGGCGATGACGCGGTCCAGTACGTGGGCCACGGTGTGCGCGGCGATCTCCTGTGAAAGCGTCATGCCCGGTGGCCTCCCTGTCCGGCGGCGGCGAGGAGGGCCAGCCGCTCGGACACGAGGTCGCGGCGCTCTCCGTGGACGATTCCCGGGTGTGCGGCGCCCGGCGCGCGCCGGGTGAGGGGCAGCCGGCGCAGCGCGCGGTCGGGGTCTGCGAGGGCTGCGGCGAGCAAAGCCCGGAACTGGTCGGCCACCGCCTCGGCGAGGTCGGGGCCGTACAGGTCGAGGTCGTACTCGACGGTGCCGCGGACGCCGTCCGGTCCCTCCTCCAGCAGGAGGAGCAGGCCGAACTTGGCGCTGCCGGTGGGCAGCAGTTCAGGGGTGTCCCAGGGCACGCCCTCGTCGGCGGGCGGGGCGGGCATGTTCTGCAGGCCGAACCCGACCTCCACCAGCGGGCCGAGGCCCGCCTCGGCCCGTCCGGGCGCGGCGGCCGCGCTGAGGCGGTCGTACGGCAGGCGGCTGAGGGTCAGGGCGCGGTAGGCCTCGGCACGGACCTGAAGGCAGAGGTCCGCGAAGCTCTGGTCGGGCTCGGGGTGGCAGATCAGCGGGACGGTGTTGACGAAGAAGCCGACCAGCTGTTCGAGGTCCGGCAGCTGCCGGTCCGCAGCGACGGTGCCGATGATGAAGCGCTCGCGCCCCGACCACCGCTGCACGACGGTCTGGAAGGCGGCGAGCAGGACCGTGTAGGGGGTGGCGCGCAGCCGCCCGGCCAGCTCGCCGACGCCGGTCCACAGCTGCGGGTCGAGCCGGAAGGTGTGCTGGGCGCCGCGTCGCGCGCCCTCGGGCACGGCGGGCCCGGTCTTGCGTTCGCCGAGGGCCAGGTGGCCGGGGCAGGACTCCAGTTGGCGGGCCCGCTCCGCGAGCTTGCGCTGCATCTCGGGGGCGGCGCAGGCCTCCTTCTCCCAGGCCGCGTAGTCGGCGTACTGGAGGGGCAGGCCGGGCAGGTCCGGGGTGGAGCCGGCGGCGGCCGAACGGTAGGCCGCGGCCAGGTCGGTGAAGAGGGGCAGCAGGGACCAGCCGTCCACGGCGATGTGGTGGATGGTGAGGAGGACGAGGTCCCCGTCGGGCGCGCCGCGCCAGACGGTGCAGCGCAGTGGGGGCCGGGCGGCCAGGTCGAAGGGGCGGCGGGCCTCGCGGTCGACGGCCCCGGGCTCCGGGCCGCCGTCCGGGCAGTCGACGGTGTCGACGGGGACGGGGCGCACGTCGCGGACGATCTGTACGGGGCGCCCGTCGCGCAGCCCGTAGACGGTGCGCAGGACGTCGTGCCGGGCGGTGACGGCGGTGAGCGCCGTACCGAGGGCGGCCGCGTCCACCGGCCCCCGCCCGCGCAGGAGCAGCGGGACGTTGTACGCGGCCGAGCCGGGGGCCGCCGCGTCGATGAACCACAGCCGCTCCTGCGCGGTGGAGAGCGGGGCGGCGCGGTCCGCGCCCGGGGTCTGCCGGGAATCGGGGCGGGGATCGTGTTGGGGATCCTGTCGGGTGTCCATCAGCGTCCCTTCGCGGCGGGGTCGGGCTGCCGGTCGGCCAGCTGGGCGCCGAGGTCGGCGAGTGTCGCGGCCAGCAGCACGTCGGCCGGCTCCACGTCGAGGCCGAGTTCCTTGGACAGACGTGAGGCGGCCTGGATGGCGAGGATGGAGTTGCCGCCCAGGGCCAGGAAGTCGTCGCCGGGGAGCGGGGTGGCGTCGGGGAGGAGGTCGGCGAGGACGGAGAGCACCACGGCGGTCACCGGGTCGCTCCCGCCCTGCGCCGCCGTCTCCGGCGGGGGCGGGGGCGCGTCGGCCAGTGAGGCGAGGAGGACGGCACGGTCGGCCTTCCCGGTGGGTCCGAGGGGGACGGAGTCCAGCACCCGCCAGGCGGTCGGCACCATGTAGGAGGGGAGCTCCTCGCCCAGCTGGCGGGCCAGTTCGGTGGTCGTGCGCGAGGCGTCGCCGGACTCCGTCTGCCGGGGCAGGACGAACGCGGTCAGGCGCTCCGCGCCCGCCCCGCCGGTCTTCTCCACGAAGGCGGCGTCGACGAGTCCGGTGCGTACGGCGGCCCGCTCGATCTCCTCCAGCTCGATCCGGAACCCGCGCAGCTTCACCTGCCGGTCGGCCCGGCCGAGGAGTTCGACGGTGCCCGCCTCGTCCTGGCGTGCGAGGTCGCCGGTCCGGTAGTGGAGGGCGCCGGGAGGGTCGCCGGGCAGGCCGAGCGCGACGAACCTCTGGTCGGTCAGGTCGGGGCGGCCCAGGTAGCCGGTGGCGACGCGGGCGCCGCCGATGTGGAGCTCGCCGGTCCCGCCGGGGGCGACGGGGCTTCCGTCCTCGTCCAGGATCCGCAGGTCGGTCTGGTGCAGGGGCTGCCCGATCGGGATCCGGTCCCGGCCGGCCAGGGACTCCTGCGTGCAGAGGAACCAGGCGGCGAAGGTGGTGGTCTCGGTGGGGCCGTACGCGTTGACCAGGCGGGTGGGCGGCCGGTCGGCGAGGACCCGGCGGGTCGCCGCGAGGTCCATCTGCTCGCCGCCGACCAGGACGTCGCGCACGCCGTGCAGGGCGCCGGGTTCCTCGCGCGCCACCATGTGGAAGAGCGAGGTGGTGAGGAACATCGTCGTGATGCCCTCGTCGCGCACCAGCCGAGCCCAGGCGGGCACGGTCATGTCGGTCACCGCGGGCAGGACGACGACGGTGGCGCCGGCGGCCAGGGCGCTCCAGACCTCGAAGGTGAGGGCGTCGAAGGCCGGATTGGCGAGCTGGGCGACCCGGTCCCCGGGGCCGATGGGGCAGTACCGGGGCTCGGTGGCGAGGCTGACGACCGCGCGCTGCGGAATGACGACGCCCTTGGGCACACCGGTGGACCCGGACGTGTAGGCGACGTACACGGGGTCCTCCGGACCGCTCTGCCCGCCGCCGGGCAGGAGATCGCCGTGGGAGGGGTCGTCGTACGGGGCGTTCTCGGCCTCGCCACTGGTGGGGGCCGGCGCCAGCCGGAGCCCCCCGGCGGGGATCCGCAGGCCGTCGGCCGGTTCCGCGTCCCGCGCCACCACGACCCGTACTCCCGCGGTGTCGAGCACCGTGTGGATCCGGGCGTCCGGCGCCTTGCCGTCGAGCGGCAGGTACGCGGCGCCGGCCCGGACGATGCCGAGCAGGGCGACCAGCAGGTCCGCGCCCCGGTCCAGGTCGACCCCGACCAGATCGCCCCGGCCGACGCCTGCGGCGGTGAGCCGGCGGGCGAGCCGGCCCGCCGCGGTCCACAGCCCGGCGTAGGTCACCTCGCGGGCCGTCGCGGCCTCCCGGACGGCGGTCGCCGCCGGCCTGGCCTCGACCTGGCGGAGGACCAGAGCCTGCACGGACTCCGGAGACTGCCCCGATCCGGCCATGCGCGCAGTGTCTGCCATGCGGCGAACTCCCCCTGTGTGTGAAGGCCACTCGGCCGTTCGAGGTGAACAAGCGGTGACATCCAGCCGACCTGACGCTGAACGCTAGGTCCGTGTTGCCAAATCTGTCAACGGTGATTAGGTCGTTGACAAATTTAGTCATCGTCCCTAGGTTTACGTCTCGCCGAACGGCAAAAGAGCCAGGTCGGGCCGGGGGGCCCACACAGACCAGGACACACAAGGGGGCGGACCACATGACCGGAACCACGCGCACCTTCCTCACCACCGGAGTACTCGGGGCACTTCTGCTCGTCGCAGCGGTGGCCGAGGGCAGCGTCGGGCACTCACAGGACGCTGTCCGGAATGCCGTCATCGCGGGTGACCGGCTCGCCGGCGGAAAGGGAACCCCGGCGTCCGCCCTCCCGACGATCGACTGGCCGTAGTCCAGGCGGACCTGCCGACCAGGAGGGCCCGGTGGCGCACGAGCGCCACCGGGCCCATTCCTTTACCTGGGGTTGCAAGGATTTTGACTTTTTGGCAATGTGGCTGCCGAGTCGAGCGAGTCCCCCGCAGTGGGTTTGCCGTACCAGTTCACAGGCGAGGTGATCACGATTCTGGAGCAGCCGCTGTTCGGGCAGCGCGTGCGCGAACTCAGGACAGCCCGCGGCCTGTCCCAGGCCGCGCTCGCCGAACCGGGCATGTCCACCAGCTATCTCTCCAGACTGGAGTCCGGGGCCCGGCCCCCGACGGCGAAGGTCGTGGCCTACCTGGCCGAGCGGCTCGAAGTGCCCCGGTCGGCGTTCGACAACGGCTCGTCCTCCGCGGTGACCCAGCTGCTCGCCCGCGGCATCTCCGCCGCCGACGGACGGGGCGGCGGCGAGGACATCCTCGACCTGCTCAACGACGCCGTCGAAGTCGGCACCGAAGTGGACACGGCCCTGCACTGGCAGATGCTCTGGATGCTCACCATGTCCTTCTCCCCCGGCACCGATACCGCCCACCAGGAACAGACCCTGACCCGCCTCGTCCGGCTCAGCGACGAAATCGGCCTGCCCGAACTCCAGGTGCGCTCCCGGGTCAAACTGGCCCGCTTCCAGCGGCTGTCCGGCTCCCCCGAGCTGGGCAGCGGCGTCGCGGAGGAAGCGGTCGCCCTCGCCCGCGAGCCCGGCGTCGACGCGGGAGACCTGGGCCGCGCCCTGCTCACGGCCGTCTCCGCGGAAGCCGAGTCCGGCCGGCTCACCCTGGCGAGGGAGCACGTGGACGAACTGTGCTCGCTGATCGAGGCCCATGCCGAACTGCCGCCGTCGCTCGCCGCCGAAGCCCGCTGGTCGGCCGCGAGCGTCCGCGTGCGCCAGGGCGAGTACGAGGCGGCCCGCGACCACCTCGAAGCCGCCATGCGGAACCTCGACAGCCACGACGACCTGCTGCTGTGGACCCGGCTGCGCATCGCCGCGGCCTCGCTCTACCTCCAGATGACCCCGCGCCTGACCGACCGGGCGGCCGCCGCCCTCGCCGAGGCCGAGGTCCCCATCGGCCTGATCGGCACGCCCCTGCACGAGCAGGAGTTCCATGTGGTCACCGCGCAACTCGCCTTCTACCAGGGCGACTTCGAAAGGGCCGAGGAGCTGTGCGTCAAGCTCGCCAGCGAACCGAGCCTGCTGTCGTACCGCGACGGCGTACGCCTGGAGATGCTGCGGATACGGCTGCGGTTCCAGGCCGGCGCCGTGCGGGAGGCGGTGAACGAGATGACCGCCCTCGCCACCCGGCTGCAGGACTCCTCCAACACTGACCTGACCGCCGAGGCCTGGCGCAACCTGGCCGAGGCCCTGACCGCCGCCGCCGAACAGAGCACCCTGCCGCAGGCCCGATGAGGACGAAGCCCATGCGCCCCGAGGTGCTGCCCCCCACCGCCCTGCAGGCGTTCGTGACGGTGACCGCCCAGGGCTCCTTCACCGCGGCGGCGGCCAGCAGCGGCTACACGCAGTCGGCGATCTCCCGCCAGATCACCACGCTGGAGGACCTCTGCGGCGTCAAGCTCTTCGTCCGCGAGACCCGCGGCGTACGGCTCACCGCCGCCGGCGAAACACTTCTGCCCCATGCGCGGTCCGTCCTCGCGGAACTGGCGGCAGCCGGACGGGCGCTGAACGCCGCCCGGCGCTGCGAGACCGGGTCGCTGCGGGTCGGCGCCTTCCCCACCGCCAACGCCACCCTGGTCCCGCAGGCCCTGGCCCGCTTCCGGACGGCGTACCCGAAGATCCCGGTGCACCTGTGCGAAGGCACCACCGAACGGCTCCTGCCCATGCTCGAAGCCGGGGACATCGACATCGCCGTACTCAGCACCCACACCCGGCGACTGCCCGCACCGCCCCTCCACCACCACGTGGTCCGGCTCCTCGACGACCCGCTGCTGTTGGCCCTGCCGAGCGACCACCGGCTGGCCGGGCGGCCCGAGGCGGCCTGGGCCGAGCTGGCGGACTGCGACTGGATCGTGGGCGACACGCCCGAGGCGCTGGCCGCGCTGCGATCCCTGTGCGAGAAGGCCGGTTTCGTCCCGCGCAACACCCTGCGCGTCAGCGAATGGATCGCCAAGCTCCGGCTCGTGGCGGCGGGTCTCGGCATCACCCTCGTACCCGGGCTCGCCCTCGGATACGTACCCGAGGGCGTGACCGTACTGCCGCTCGCCCCGGAACCACCCGCACGCGAGGTGTTCGCGGTGCTGTCGCCCCGGGCCCACTCCACCCCGTCGGCCCGCGCACTCCTGACCGAACTGCACACGGCCGGCCGGGCCCGCGCGACCCTAGGCGGGGCCGGGCCGATCCGCGACAGCGCGTAGACCGGTGAAGGCCCGCACCCGCCCGGTGATCGCCTGCTCGACGGGAAGCCGCTCCATCGAGGACGCCCCGTAGAAGCCGTGCACCTCCCCCTTGGCCGTGCGCATCACGTACGCCAGGTCCTCGGGCTCGGCGATGGGCCCTCCGTGGCACAGCACCAGGATGTCGGGGCGGACCGCCCGGGCCGCCTCCGCCCAGCTGTCGATCGAACGCACGCACTCCTCCAGGGAGTCGGCGCGCCGCGCCCCGATGGAACCGCCGACGGTCAACCCGAGGTGGCAGACGATCGCATCCGCACCGGCCTCCGCCATGGCGGCCGCCTGCTCCGCACCGAAGACGTACGGGGTGGTCAGCAGGCCGGCCTGCGCGGCGGCCCGGACCAGGGCCACCTCGCGGTCGTAGCCCATCCCGGTGTCTTCCAGGTGCTCCCGGAAGACACCGTCGATCAGCCCGACGGTCGGGAAGTTCTGCACGCCGACCACCCCGAGCCGGCCGAGCTCGGCGAGCAGGTGGGCGTGCCCGTACAGCGGGTCCGTGCCGTTGAGCCCCGCGACCACCGGGGTGCCGGGCACGACCGGCATGATCTCCCTGGCCAGCTCCAGGACCGTCTCGTTGGCGTTCCCGTACGCGAGCAGCCCGGCCAGCGACCCGTGCCCGGCGGTGCGGAACCGCCCGGAGTTGTAGAGCAGGACGAGGTCGACACCCCCGGCCACCTGGCTCTTGGCCGAAACCCCGGACCCGGCGCCGCCGCCGATCACGGGCTCGCCGCGGGCGGCCTTCTCCCGCAGCCGCCCGAGCAGCTCACCCTTGTCGAACTCCGCCATGTCGCCTGTCCCCCTGTTCCGTCCGTCGTCCGGTTCCGCCGTCAGGCCTGCTGCCTCATGTGCCGGACCACACGGCTGACATCGCTTTCCGCGAGCCCCTCGGCGACGGCGGCGGCGAGCGCACGCTGGGCGGCGGCGGTCACCCCGTCGGCGACGGCACCGGCCTCCAGGGCCAGGCGCAGGTCCTTCTCGGCGAGCCCGAGCCCGAACTGGGTCGGCGCGTCCGGCTCGGCGAGACGCTGCTTCACCCGGGTGGCCAGCGGGCCCACGGCCGTACCGGCGAGAGCGTCGAGGGCGTCGTCCGCGTCGACCCCCAGCCGGTCGGCCAGACGCAGGGCCTCGCCCATGGCCGCGAACGCGGACACGGTCATGCCGTTGACGACGAGCTTGAGCGCGGCACCGGCGCCCGGGCCGCCCACGTGCTTGACGGTGCCGAGCCGCTCCAGCACCTCCTTGGCCACCACGGCGTCCTCGTCGGAGGCACCGAGGAAGATGTTGAGCTTCCCGGCCTCCGCCTGCGGCAGGCTGCCCTGGACGGGCGCATCCACCAGCCGCACTCCCTCGGGCAGCCCATCCCGCAGCTCGGCCACGGCGGCGGGCCCGATGGTCGACATCTCGACGACGAGCGCACCGGCCCGCAGCCCCGCCCCGGCCGCGGCGAGCACCTCACGCACCGCGCGCGGGTCCGACAGCATGGTGACCACGACGTCGGCCACGGCCACGGCCTCGGCGGGCGACCCCGCCTCGCGCGCACCCCCGGCCACGAGCGCGGCGGCCTTGCCGGGCGTCCGGTTCCAGACGACGAGCTCGTGCCCCGCGTCCAGCAGCCGCTGCGCCATCAGCGCGCCCATGCGTCCAAGCCCAAGAAAAGCAACAGAAGTCATGATCCCAAGGTAAGAACCCCCCACCCCGGGCACCAGCGAAACTTCCGCACCACACCCATGCGCCTCCCTCATGGCAAACCACCCCCGCGTCGGCGGGGAGCAGCAAAAGGCGGAACTACGTTCGCACTGCGGTGCGGCCCGCGCGGCGTACAACTGGGCCGTCGGCTGGGTGAACGCCTCCTGATCACTGGGGAGACCTGTGCCTGTTCTTCCAGCATGGCTGACCGGCCTGTTGTGGGAGCCGACGTCCTCCTGAAGGTCGGCGACTGATCACAACATCACTTATGCCCTAGAGGCGGACGGCGCGGACGTGGTCGGCTGAGAGATGGAGTTCGTACGGCAGGCAGCAGTCGGAGCAGAGGGTCGCGACGAGGGTTCCGCGAACGCACAGCTGGTTCATTCCGCCCTCCGGGGTCGCTCCGCAGCAGGCGAAGGAGGCGTGCTGCAGTGTCAGGCCGCAGGCGTCGTCCGGGTTGATGACGATGTTGCCTCGCGGGCCCTGAGACACCAGCCACTGCCCCTCCCCGTTGCCCATCGTCCCGTAGCGCGGCATCGCGGGCCTTGGGACATCGGTGGCGACCAAAGGGGCACCGTAGGGCTCCGTCTCGATGGCGTACCGGCCTGACGGCACGGTTGCCGGCGACGGGCCCGGCTCGTCCGCGTCCCACCATGCGAAGAACGGGCAACAGACGCTCTCGCTACTGACTGGCCAACAAAGCCGGCTGCTCGGCGGCCGCCACCAGGTCCGGCCACCGGTCGCCACGCGACGGGTCTGCACCAGCACGGCGCCGCCCCGGCCGGCCGGGGTGAACAACAGCGCACGGTGACCGTCCTTCTTCAAATTTTGGTGTGTCTCATGAGACATCAAGCCCTATGCACCGCGGGCGCCTGAGCCAGTCAAGAGGGATCGCTACGACGGTGGAGTGACGGACCGCTTGCGACGGAAGGATTCGTTCTATTCGGTCATACCCAGCCCGTCGGGTGAGATCCGCGTGAGCCCGACAAGGACCATCGTCGTCCTGGGCGCGGGCTTGGCATAGGCAGCGCGGACCAGATAGCGCCCCGCCTCCAAGTCGATGCGCAGCCGGCCGAGGTCGTCGAACTCGGCGTTGGGCCCGGGAACGCCGGGCCAGCCGGAGTCCAGCAGGACCACTGGGCCCGGGACCTCCCAGACCACCTCCGCCTCCCACGACGCGGCCTCAAGCGCCTGTTCGACGCCGTCAAGCAGGGCGTCCTCCGAATCGGCGCCGATCCAACGCACGAAGCAGCCGTGCTCGGGCACATAGGTGGTCGACAAGGGCTCCCCGAGGACCAGGGCCTCCGCGCGTCCGACGGGAATCACGCCGAGGTGGCCCTCGACCTCGCAGGCCCTGCTGTAGTCGTCGTCGCCCGTGGTCGACTCGAAGTCGCATCCCTGCCAGGACGTCAGGAACTGTTCGGGCACCACGATGAGCGGCCCTCCCCCGGACTCGATCCACTCCCATGCCCCGTTCCCGTCTTTCACCATGCGGGAAAGCTACAGCGGGGTGCTGACATCGGGACGGAGCAGGGGGCCTGCTCTGATCCGTCCCATCCAGCACACGCGGCGGTCAGGGGCCCTGCTGGCGACTTGCCCGCCACCATCCGTGCCGCCGTCCCGTAGTCCGTCGCGGCGGTTTCGTACCGGCCCCGGCGTCGTGAGGTGGGTCCGCTGCCAGCGGCCGTGCGGCGAAGATCGACGGAGGGTGCTCTGGCGTGCTCGGCCCACCAGGCGTTCCCAGGTGCGGGTGGAACGGCAGTGTGGTGGCGGAGCATCGTGAGACACATGAGTGTCTGGAGAACCGTCCAGCTTCTGCTCGTAGGCTCTGCGGCCTGCGCGAGCATCGGCTCCACCCGCGGCCGCCACACCACAAGGGGCTCCCTTCCCTGCCCCCCTTCCAAGGTCACCGACCGTCCCGTCCCGAGCTTGCGGGTTGAGCCTCAGGGGTGGGTGCCTCTACGGGCTGGCACTGGCCACACCACTTTCGTCGACGGTGAACCGCCCGTTCGTGGCGCCGTTGAAAGTCCCGTTCTTGATCCACTCGGTCAGTGCCGCCTTGAGCGTGGCGTGGGGGCCGGCCCAGGGCTCGCCGGGGCGTCCGCCGTAGGGCGTTCCGGATTGCGGGGTGCAGCGCGGACCGGAACAGCCTTCGAGATGTAGGGCGTGGCTTGCGCACCGCACCTGCACCAGCGCCTTGTTCGTCATCGACGCGGGGAGGGCGTTGAAGATGGCGGACGAGTTGGCCACGCCCCCCGGCACGCCCAGGTCCTCGAACCCCTGGACGACCAGCGTGGGTGGGGTCAGCTGTCCCGCGACGGTGGTGTTCCAGCCGTAGCTGGAAAACGTTGGCGAGCGGGTGAGGCCGGTCGGGTTGTCGGGGGCGTCTCCTCCCCATTCACGCCCGACGGTCTCCTGCTGCCTGAGCTGCGCCGCGAACTGCTCCGGGCTGCCCGGGATGACGTGGCCGGTGCAGGCCGCCTCGCGGGCTGGCGGCATCAGCCAGGTTCCGGCCGCGGCCGTCGTGAAGGGGGTCACATGCAGCGGGAAGGTGGCGAAGCCGCCGGGCGGCGTCGTCTCCTCAGTCGGTCCGCCGAAGATCGGCGACAGGAACACGGTACGGTTGACCTTCGCGATGACCTCGGCGCTTCCGGCGAGGACCGGGTTGGCCGCGTACAGCGTCCGCCCGACGCGCTCCGCGCCGAGCGAATAGCCGATCAGGGTGACCTTGCCGTCCGTCGGCTGGGCTCGCGCGATGGCGTCGTCGATGACCTGGCGGATGTCGCGTACCCAGACGTCGGTGCGTGCGAAGCGGACGTTGCTCGAGTGCGGGCGCCGCTGCCCGCCCAGCGGATTGGTCAAGAGCAGCTCCCCCTGCCGATCGAGGGGGAAGACCGCCGGGAGGTGGGTTCGGTCGCACCCCTCGGGCCAGGAACAGCTGCCGTCCACGTTGAAGGGTCTGAGGCTCGCGTTGCCGGGATCGTCAAGGCCGGTCTCGAACCGCGTCGAACGGCCGTAGCCGAGCAGACTCGGGGCGAAGGTGTCGATTCCCGCCCGCGCGAGTCCCTCCTGCGCGCTGAGCTGGCCGCCTTCCGGGGCGGGGTGCCGCAGGTCGAACACCGCCGGGCCTGGTTGGACGCGACCGTGGATCAGCACCGCGGCCCTGTTGGTCACCCCTGGGCATCTGCCGTTCGCGTACACCGGCCGCACGCGATGCACCTGAATCCTCGCCGGGCGCCTGTTGAACTGGGGATCCGGCATGAGGCCGGGCGGCATCCTGAACGTCAGGAAGTGATTGCTGGCGGCGACGCCGGTCGGTACCTCGTCGCATTGCTCGGCCGACGGCTTGGCGGCAGCGGCCATTGATGTCGTGGCGGAGCCGAAGGCACTCATGATCAGGCAGATGCCCAGCAGGGGCCACCTCGTCCGGGCCCTGAACTTGTGGCGTTTGCCGGTCCACGCCCGCCGCCCGCGCTCCGCCCGCTCCGGTCTCTGGTTCGCAGGCCTGCCTGACGCGTTCGCCCGGCTTTCCGGGGCACTGTTTTCCGGGGCACTGTCCATGGCGTCTCCCTCAGTGCGGCTGCGCATTGGTCCCGCACGGCCGCCGTGGGGCTGTGCCCGCCTGTCGACTGGGCAGCCGTCAGCAGTATCCTTCGACGTGCCGTGACGCCTTGCGAGGCAAGCTCAGCCAAACGGACGGTCCACCCGCGCAGGCAGCTTCGCCGCCGTCCAGGTCACAGGAATGTCGACGGTGCTTGCTGCGGCTTTGAGGATCGCAACCAGGCACTCACCCCTGCGGGAACGGGAAGCGGGGCCGGTACCATCGGTGCCGGCCCCCAGCAATCGGTCCGCCTGCGTTCGGCCCGTCGCTTGCCGGTGAGAGAACCTGAAGGCGTGCACCTCTGCGGCGGCGTACGACGGCGGTCGCCGAGGCTGATCACGGATGCGGTTCGGCGCGGAGCCGGGTCGGCTGCGACATCGGGTGCGAGGGAGCGCATGAGGGCGGGCGCAGCCGAGGTCTTCGGCGGCATGGAGCAGGGACGGCGGCTCGCCGTACTTGCGGCCGAGCACGGCGCGGACGAGGGTGGGCTGCTCGGGGTGCACGGCGACGGGTTCGTTGGTCCGTCAGCCGCGGGCAGCGGGCTGCTTGCAGAGGCACTCCCGGCGGGCTCGGTCGATGTGGCCCAGGTCGTGAGCACGGTTGATCAGGACGACGACCCGACCATCAGGCCGCGCCCACAACATGTGCCGGCAACGACACCGCAGTCGGCCGGACCATCACCCGCCTCCAGGACATGGCACGCACCCACGACCACGACGTCGGCGACATGCGCGGCACGGCTCACCTCGCGCGGGAGGCGCTCGCAGGCGCCGTGGTCCGTGCAGCAGGACGACGGCTGGCCCCGAGCCGGTTCGGACCAGGTCACACAGGCCTTCTTCCGAAGCTGGCGGAGGGGGTGTTGATCAGAAGCGGAACATCTCGGCTGCTTCGGCCTCTCGCTGCCACGGGACCACTGATCATCACCGGCAGCCTTCCGGCTGTACGCCCGGAGCCGACGCGCCCCTGACCTGCTGCGTAGGAGCCGCGGGCCCGGCCTCCCGGCGGGCTACGGGGTCACGGCCTTGGCGCGGTCCGCGGCCAGGTGCAGGGCCAGCCCCGCCAGGACCGTTCCCATCGCGTAGCGCTGAATCCGCAGCCAGCCGGGGCGGCGGCCGAGGAAGGACGCGATGCTGCCCGCGCTCAGCGCGATCAGGCCGTTGACGGTGACCGCGACCGCGATCTGGGTCAGGCCGAGGGCGAAGCTCTGCACCGCAACGCGGCCCTTGGCCGGCGTGACGAACTGCAGCAGCAGGGACACGTACATGATCGCGATCTTCGGGTTGAGCAGGCAGGTGAGGAAGCCCATCGCGAACAGCTTGCGCGGCGGGTCCGGCGGCAGCGGCCGGGGCGAGAAGACCGCCGCACCGCCCGGCCTGACGGCCTGCCAGGCGAGCCACAGGAGGTAAGCCGCGCCGGCGAACTTGATGACGGTGTAGAGGACCGGCACGACGGCGAAGACCGCGGCGATCCCGGCTGTCACGGCCGTCAAGTAGACCAGGAAGCCGGCGGCGACGCCGGTGAGGGAGAGCAGGCCCGCCCGGCGTCCCTGGGCGACCGACCGCGTGACCAGGTAGATCATGTTCGGCCCGGGTGTGAGCACCATCCCGAGCGCCACGGCGGCCACGCCGAGTACGGCCTGCGCCTCCACGACGGAGGTGAGTTCGTCCATGCGGCGAGGCTACGTCCGCCCGTCAGCTCAGTGCAATGACTTCTTTGCACTCGGTGCAATGCGGGAGAATGGCCCGATGGAAGACTTCCGGCTGATCGCCGACGAGATCGCGGCCTCCATCGCCGCCGGGCGCCTGCGTCCCGGCGAACAGCTGCCCACCCAGCGGGCCTTCGCACGCCGCCGCCGAATCGCCCCCTCCACGGCGGCACGCGTCTACGCCGAGCTGGTACGGCGCAGTCTGGTCGTCGGGGAGGTGGGCCGGGGCACGTTCGTGCGCGCGGGCGGGGACGCGTCCCTGCGCGGGGTGCCGCTGGCGGAGCCCGCCGCAGCCCGGGTCGATCTGGAGCTCAACTATCCCGTCGTACCGGAGCAGGCGGAGGTGCTGGGCTCCGCGCTCGCACCGATGCTGCGGACGGACGCGTTGGACGCGGCCCTGCGTCCGGTCGGCGCAAGGGGCACACCGACCGCCCGCCGGGCCTTCGCGTCACTCGTAGCCTCCGGCGCCGATGGCGGGGCTGCCTGGCAGCCGGCCGAGGACGAAGTGCTCTTCGCGGGGAACGGGCGGCAGGCCATCGCCGCGAGCCTGGCCGCGCTGGTGCCGCCCGGCCGCCGGCTGGGGGTGGAGGAGCTGACCTATCCGGTGGTCAAGGCCATCGCGCAGCGCCTCGGCATCACCCTGGTCCCGCTCCCGACGGACGAGCACGGTCTGCTCCCGGACGCCCTCGGGGCCGTACACCGCGCCACCCCGCTGAACGCCGTCTACGCCCAGCCGCGCCTGCACAACCCGCTCGGTACGAGCCTGGCGCCCGAGCGCAGGGAAGCGCTCGCCGCCGCCCTGCGCACACTCGACCTGACCCTGGTCGAGGACGCGGTCTGGTCCTTCCTGCAGCCCGCGGTACCGCCCCTGGCGGCGTTGGCCCCGGAGCGCACGATCGTCGTGGACAGTCTCTCCAAACGCCTGGCCCCCGGTCTGAGCACCGGGTTCCTCGTGGTCCCGGACGCCCTGCGGGCCGCCGTCGGTGCGTCCCTGCGTTCGACGGGCGGGAACCCGAGCGGTTTCGCCCTGGAGGCTGCGGTCCGGTGGATCGGCGACGGCACGGTCAGTGCGATCGGCGCGGCGAAGCGGGCGGACGCGGTGCAGCGGCAGGCGCTGGCCCGTCGGATCCTGGCCGGGCAGCGGCTGCTGGCCGACACGTGCTCGTACTACACCTGGTGGCACCTGCCGCCGCAGTGGCGCGCGGAGACGTTCGTCGCGGCCGCCGCACGCGAGGGCATCGCGCTCACTCCCGGCGCCGCGTTCGCCGTCGGCCCCGGGGCTTCGCCGTCGGCGGTCCGCATCGGGCTGGCGTCGCCGCCCCTGCCCGTCCTGGAGCGTGCGCTGCGCCTCCTCGGGGAGCTGGCGGACGCCGCGCCGGAGGACCTGCTCGGTTGACCTCCGGCCACCCGGCCGACCACGACGCACGATCCCCCGGTTCTGATGCTGTTGTGGCCTCGGCAAGGCGGTCGAGACGCTCGTACAGGGCGCGGACGAGCCGGGCCCCGCCCCTGCATGCAGCGCACGGTGCCGTCCGGCGGGAGGGACAACTGATAGTCGGCGCCGGCCAAGGCACCGGCGGCGAGGACGCGGGCCGGGTGGTCGGCGGACAACCGGTCGGCTGCGCGCGGTGGACGTCAGCAGCGAGCGCGCTGATGGAGGCCAAGGCCGCGGGCGAAGCCGTGGAGAAGGCCGAGCCGCCCGCCCAGCCCACCGGTGTCGTCGACCTCATGGAGGCCCTGCGCGCGAGCGTCGAGCGGGCCCGCAGTCCGAAGGACACCGGCGGCCAGCGCCTCCGCCACCGGGTACGGGAAGAAGCCGGCCGCGAGGCAGCGCACCGCCGAGCTCGGGCGCTTCTTCGCTGCGGTCCCTGACCGAGGCCGAGCTGGCTGTACGAGAAGGCCACCGGGGCGGGCATCAAAGGACGCTCCGGCTTGACCCACGACCGGCTCGCCGACGCCCTCGCCAAGAGCCGCTGACTGGTCGCCGCCGCGGGGCCGCCGCTGCGGGCTGGCGAGCTGTCCTGAATTCTCACCTCGGGCCGAAAACGAGACCGTTCGCAAGCCGCTCCCGGGCCGCCTGCCCATGGGCCGGGTCAGGCGACCTCCTGGAGCTGGCGCAGTTCTGCCTGGCCGAAGAGGAGGGCGTAGCCGCCGGGGAGGTGGCGCAGGATCCGGGCGAGGAGGTCGGGGCCTGCCAGGCTTGATACGACGGAAAGGACTGCTCCGGTGTCCCAGCGGGCGATGGCGGGGGTGGCGCCGGTGCGGTCGGCCAGGTCCTTGATGAAGCCCCAGCCGGTGAGGTGTTCGGTGTCGGGGATCTGGGCGGTCAGGGCGAGGGCGGCCTCGATGGGCAGGCAGTGGGCGAGGTCGACGCGTTCGTCTCCGACGAGCTGCCGGCCGAGGGCGGCGAGAACGGTGCGGACGGCTTCCTCGGCGCGTTCGCGGGTGGGGTAGGCGCCTTCGTAGCGCACGCGTTCCAGCATCTGCTCGAACGTCATGGCGGGCGGGGCCTGGTCCGGTCGAGGCTGGTCGTACATGGTGCTGCGGCTTTCTCGTGAAGAGCCCGGCGTTCGGTCGGGCGGTCAGGTGGGCTGGGGGTGGCCGAAGAGGAGGTCGAAGCCGGGCGGGAGCTGGAGCAGGACCTCGCTCAGGAGGGCGTCTCCTGCTGCGGCGGCGACCGTGGACAGGACGGCGCCGACGTCCCACAGGGCCGTCTTCTCGGTGGCGCCTCCGATCCAGGCCGCGGTCACGCGGACGAAGCGGTCGGGGGAAAGCGGTTCGGCGGCCTGCAACGGGTTGAGGAGGATCAGGGCGTAGGTCTCGGGGAGGCGGGCAGCGAGCTGGGCGCGCACGGTGCCGACCAGGTGTGCGCCCAGCAGGGCCAGGACGACGCGGGCCACCCGTGCGGCCTCCTCCCGCGTTCGGTACTCGCCGCGTTCCTGGATGTGGTCCAAGAACGCCTCCGGGCGCATCGGCATCACGTCACCTCCAAGGCGGTGGGGAGGCGTCGACGGGGGTGCGGAGGACGGGTGCCGGAGGGGGACCGGTCCCGTCCTGCGCGGCTGGTGCGGCGTGTTCAGCCGGAGATCTGCTTGCGGCCGGACCCGCTGCCGACGGCGATCTTGCGGGGCTTGGCGCGCTCGGCGATCGGGATGCGCACGGTCAGGACACCCGCGTCGTATTCGGCTTCGATGTGCTCGGTGTCGAGGGTGTCGGCCAGCATGACCTGGCGGGAGAAGACACCCAGCGGCCGCTCGGAGAGCTCCATCTGCACACCGTCGGACTTGCCCGTGGGCCGGCGCTCGGCCTTGACGGTGAGCATGTTCCGCTCGACGTCGATGTCGATCGCCTCGGTGCTCACGCCGGGAAGGTCGAAGGCGATCACGTACACGTCGCCGTCGCGGTAGGCGTCCATCGGCATCACGGACGGCTTCGACCACGTGCCCGACGCGCCGGACAGCTGCTGAATGATCCGGTCCATCTCGCGGAACGGGTCAGTGCGCATCAACATCGCGAAACACCTCCAGTTGGTTCGGGCAGGAACTGCCAATGCGCTTCAACGTGCTCCCGTTGTAACACGTCATCGAAACGATGACAAGCAAGGAGTCACCTGGAGGATGACAGATCACGGAGACCCTCATGACCGAGGCCCCCCACCAGCCGACCCCGCCGTCACCTTCCTCGCCGCCGCCGCGGCACTGGAGACCGTCGACCAGGCCGTCCAGGACGCCCAGCGGCCCGCCGCAGGGACGCCGACGGCCGCGCCGCAGGCCGGCCCGCACCCAGCCCTGGCCGCGCTCCTGATGCTGTGCGAGGTCCGCGCGCAACTCGCCGGATCCGCGCCGGGTCTCCGGAGATCGACGTGAACCGGTTGTCGGTTATCTGACTGCCGAAGGTCCGCGCTCGTTGCGGTCGGGGACCGCCAATGCACCCCGTTCCCCGGCCGTCGCCGAACAGCTCGGCTAGAGCTGCCCGGCCGGCACCCGGCAGCACACCGCATGGGTCGGCGCCCGGCCTCGCCGCACTCGTGGGCGGGAGCCGGACGATGGTGAGCCAGTCGTGCTCGGCCTCGTACCGCTTCCTTCGCGACGGCGCGGTGTTCGGCAGTGCCGACAGGGGCTCCCGAAGATGCAGGATCGGGACTACGGGAGCAAGGTGAAGGTGGGGCGATCCAGGACCTGGGCTGACGAAACCGGGGCCACGTGAGTGGATGTGGGCCGTCGCAGTGTCGGCGGTGCCATTGTCAGCCGCCTGATGGCCCTTCTGCCGAGACCTCCAAGGTCAGCGCGGCTTCCAATGCATGCAATGGGCGCGTCTGGAAGGCAGATCCGTATGCCAAACATTCGCATCGATGCCCGCAGCCTCTCGAGCAAGTTCCTGATTGGCGGACATACCGACGCACCCGTTGACGGAACGACGATCACCTCGTTTGCGCTCGGCCCAGGAACCTACGCCTTCTTGCAAACGGGTTCGGCCGGCTTCAACTTTGATGTCACCCCAGATGGGCACGTTGCGTACGACCCTGCGCATGATGGGTTCCTCGGTGGTCGCGGAACCGACACACTCATCGTCCGAGGCTTCGCCACCACCATCGACGGTCGCGCTCTGTCCCACGACCTCACCCTCTTCCTCCTCGGCAACGCGGACGTCCTGTCACGCACCTCCACACACCAGCTCACACTCATCCCGGGGACCTACGCGATCGCACTGGCAGGCGCATTCGCCGACTTCCGGTTCACCCTCGACACAGAAGGCCGAATATCCCTAGAC